>JBDTPR010000004.1:0-36672 GCA_039932635.1 Candidatus Solibacter sp. | reverse complement strand
CCACCAGGATGCGAACATCCAGCCCCTTCGCCGCCTCGCGGATGGCCCAGAGTTCCAACCCGGCATCGGCGAGCAGGATCAAATAGGTGCGCACCGCGAGAGAGAACTCGAGGACGCCGTAGCCCGCAAGCTCCAACTTGTGGGCGAGGTAAACGAACGCCAGGAAGTAGGCAGCCTTGGCCACCAGGTCGCCCGCCGAGAGAGTCAGTGTATTGCGGAAGGGATTCACTGCGCCCTCGCCGCCAGAGTTTTTTCCGGCCGGCCGGTGCAGTAGCCGGCAAACTCTCCCCACGCCCAAATGGTGGAAAGCAGGCACAGCGCCGGCAGCGTGCGCAGCAGGGCAGCGCGGTACCGGCCGGTACGCAGCACGTGCTGGATCACGCGAGACACCAGCACGGGGGGAAGTAAGCCGCAGGCCAGCGCGAGTTTCACACGGTCGATCGTGCTCAGTCCCTCCACACGCGTGCTGCCGAAGAGGCGGCCAAAGGCGTAGCGGTCGTAGACCGCTTCGCGGAAGGAGACGTCGCGCTTCTGCCGGACTACGATCCGGGGCGACAACCACAGCGATTCTCCGCGCGAAGCCAGCGCGCGATGCACCAGGTTTTCGTGAAACTCCGCCTGCCAGACGCCAGCGATTTCCATCAGTGCGGTGCGCTTGTAAGTGACGTTGCCATCCGTCAGGCTCGGCGAAGGGCCTTCGCACGGATCGAGATAGCGAAGATAATCGGCAAAATAAAAGGCCCAGTTCAAAGCCTTGTCGGGCGTATCTTTTTCGACCGCCCCTCCGATGGCCGCGTGCGGCGCGGCGTGGGCCGCTACGATCTGCCGGCACCAGTCGGCGGCGGGCGTGAAGTGATCCTCGGTGAGAGCCACCATGCTGCCTTTGGCCTGGGATACGCCCAACGTGCGCAACCGGGCATACGTCCAGTGAGCGCAGCCGGCGTGCAGGAATCGTACTTCCGGGAATTCGCGCTGCAGCGAAGCAGTATCGCCGCGGGCCGGATCCCAGGGGGCCAGGATTTCAGCGGGCGCGGCATCCTGCGCGCGTAATGCCGCCAGGCACTGGCGCAGGCGGACGGGACCTTCCACTGTGATCACCACCACCGACAAAGACTGCCGCGACTCAGCCCCTTCTGCCACGATACTCGATCACCGTGCATCCGCCGCAAGCGGGGGCTTGTCGGCGACGTACACGTAGACTGCCCCGTTCTCGAGCGTGCCCGGAAACTTGTGCAGCAGGCGAAACTCGCGCTTCACACTGGCGGCGATCTCCGGCTGCATCGAGAACAGGACCGGCTCGAGAGTGTACACCACGATGGTCCGCTTGGACGAAGCGCGCACCGTGTTCAATTCTTCCAGAGTCGTTACCTTTTGCCAGGAAGGCTTGTAAAGGTTTTGATATGGGTAAGCGATCAACCCCGCCATCAGGACGGAATCCCCGGGCTGCCGCTCGGCTTCCACAAACGCCATCGCGCCTTCATAATCCTGCTTTGGCCCATAGGCCCGGGGTACAGACATCGCTGAAACCAGCACCATTCCGGCGCAGAGAAGCCCGGCCTCGCGGACGGGCGCACGACCGAGCCATCCGAACACCGTCCGCTCCGTCACCATGGCTCCGCGAATCGCCACCAGGACGCCGAACCCGAAGCCGAAATAGAAAAATCGGGGCCAGAGATGATGTCCGGCGGCGACCACATATCCGCCACCCACCAGCACCGGCACCAACAGCAGCCACACGACAGCGGCCTCTTTCCGCCAGAAGTTCCACACACCCGCCGCAACCACCAGCATGGCCGCGATTGCCACCGTAATTCCCGCAAATCCGATCTTCAACCCCTGAAAAATTTCGAGAGCCGTCCACAGTGGATTCTTCCACGCCTGCACCACGCTCACCGTGTGCGCCATGCCGGTGCGGATCTGCGGCAGCACCAGGGCATGCAGGAAGAGCGTGATCAACCCGGCCCCGCAGAAGCCCAGTACCAGACCGGCCCAGCGGTTCGGCCATTTTTCGTTACGGCGCTGCCACACACTCAACAAATAGACCACGGCTTGCCCCGCAATCGCGAAAACCATCGTGATATGCGTGTAAATTCCCAGCGCCACCGTGGCTGCAAATGCCAGCCACAGCACGGGCCGGTCTTCGCGCAGCGCGCGTAACAGCAGCCAGCTCGAAAGCAGTACCCAGAACAGCAGCCCCGAGTACCCGCGCGCATTCTGGCTGAACCAGATGTGATGGTAAGAGAAGGTGAACAGCGCGGCCGCGAACAATGCCTGCTTTGTGCTCCCCACCTGCCGCGCGAACAGGTACAATGATCCCACGCTGGCCACCCCGAATAACATCGCAGGCAAACGCAGAGCCCAGGCGCCCTCTCCGAAAATCAGGAAACACGCATGCGCCAGTATGGTGAAGACAAAGTGCTGATTCTCGTTGTTGTAGGTGGTGAGAATCTCTCCAAAGGGCATCCGGGCGTAGCCTACGTAGGTCAAAACCTCGTCGTACCACAAGCCCAGTTCCAGCTTGTACAAACGCAACGCGAAGGCGCATACCAACAAGCCTAAGATGCACGCCATCGCAGCGCCGCTCTGCGGCTCCGGCCCGTCCTTCGGCTTGGCCGGCGTCGCCTCCCAGAAAGGCAGCCGCGGCGCCAGTATGAGCACCAAGCCGATCAGCGCCAGGGTCGCCCGGAACAGGACCGTGCCCAACATCAACTGTTCGCGCATTGGCGAGAGAGGCATCGGGCGGAACAACCCGATCCACACTTCACCCGGAACTAAAGCCCCACCCATCAGGAGGATTCCGGCGATGACAGCAAGCAGCGGCATGGGATTCGATCCGGTGCGTCAGAGGGACGCGGTGACGCCGACCGAAGCCGGTTCGGTACGCCGCGCCCGGAACCACTCACACGTCAGCCGCAGCGATTGTTCAATCGGGATGTTCGGCGCGTAGCCGGTGAGCGCCAGGATCTTCGAGATATCCGGCACCCGGCGCTGCATGTCTTCGAAGCCCTCTTCGTAGGCCTGGTCGTAAGGGATGTAGTCGATCCCGACCTTGGCCCCTGTCACGTCGATCACCTTCCGCGCCAGGTCTTCGATGGTCAACTCGTTCGGGTTGCCCAAATTGATCACCTGACCCACGGCGTCATCGTTCTCCATCAACATCATCAGCCAGCGCACCACATCCGAAACATACGTGAAGCAGCGCGATTGCTGTCCCGTCCCATATACCGTCAGGTTCTCTCCGTTGAGCGCCTGCGCGATGAAGCGGGGCACTACCATGCCATAACGTCCTACCTGCCGCGGACCGATGCAGTTGAACAAGCGCGCCACCACCGTGGGTACTCCGTATTCCTTGCAGAACGCCAGCGCCAGGAATTCGTCCACAGCCTTGCTTGCCGCGTAGCTCCAGCGCGACTTGCTGGTCGGCCCGGAGATCAGGTCGGCATCTTCACGGAACGGAAACGCGGTGCTCTTGCCGTAGACTTCCGAGGTCGAGGCCACCAGCACCTTTTTCTTTTTCTTGGCCGCCAGTTTCAGCACGCACTCCGTACCGCCAATATTGTTCATGATCGTGGTCACGGGGCTTTCGATGATATTGAACACGCCCACCGTCGCCGCCAGATGAAAGATCATGTCGGCGCGGTCCACCAACTCCGCCAGGACGCGCTTTTCCATCACGCTCTCGGGGATGAAGTCGAAGTTCTTGTGCTGACGAATGTTCGCCAGGTTCTCGACGCTGCCCGAAGACAGATCATCCATAACTAGAACGTGGTGACCGAGTTCCAGTAAAGCCTCGGTGAGATGAGAGCCGATGAATCCGGCTCCGCCTGTGATCAAAAAGGTCGCCATATTGGTGTTATCTGCGGAAGAGCGTTCCCCTATAAGCTCTTTGCATACCAAATCAGGTAGAACACAAACTGTTTATTTAGATTCAGTACGATCCAGGGAATACCAGATTTGCTTTCCTCGCGCCGGAAATCCAAAATGCAAATCTATGGCGCTACTTCCACTTTATTTGCCCGGTTGTGACAGAGCAGCCGCCAAGCCAGGCCCGGTCTGGCTGTATAACCCAGATTTGGGCGTCGCCCACCCCATCCAGGCTGAATGGCTATCGTGTTGCTTTTTGGAGATCGACACCCCAGGGTGTGATCGCGATCATTGAAATTCTGAACGGCACGCTTTCAGGTCTCCGGGAGTGCCCCCCCCCCGCACGGTTCTGGTCGCGGGCAGCGTGATCCTGCTGGCCGATCGATTGTTCTCCGCGGGAACGAGGCCAGCCGAACTGGTATCGGATGCGATGCTGCTGCTGATCGCCGTCCTGATTCTGCTGAGCATTTCCCGCTTCCCCGAGTGCTGTGGCTACAGCCGCCGCCCTGCCTGGCACTCTGGCCGTTAGCGGCCGGCGTGGTATAGCGGCTTCGCGACGCCCCTTGCTGCAAAGAGACCTGGACCACCGCTGTCCGCGCCGAGCTGGCGGTGCACCAGTAACTGACGCCGTTTGGCATTCCGCTTGCAGCTTAGCGGGCTCATTGAATTTCGCACATCTGGCCGCGGTCTGTGGCGGCTTTTTCGCCTCTTTGCTTCTTCTGTTCGCGCCTGGCGCCTGGATCAGTTTCGGGCTGCCGTTGCGCGCCATTCCGTTCTGGGCGCGGTTGTTGACGGGCGTCGCGCTCTCGCCGTTGATTGCCTGCGGCGAGTTTTTTGTAGTGCGCTGGGCTGGTTTGCCTTTCGGCTACACGGTGATCGCTCTGCTGGTGGTCAATCTACCGGCACTGTATCTCATCTACCGGGATTTGCCGCAAGCGCAATCGCCTTCCCGCGCCTCCTGGATCCTGGCTCTTTCGATTGCGATCCCGGCGGTTGTGCTGATGGCCGGGCCGCTTCTCTCCATGGGGGTTCGCCTCTATTCGCCGCACACCTGGGTTTACTCCGATCCGGCCTACATGCTGGCTCGCGGTGATCTCCTTCTGGAAGATCCCTCGCTGGCCGGCATCCGCATGTCTTATCCGGTGTGGCCAGCCATGGTCTTTCAAACCCTGGTCAGTTACCTGCTCGATTCGCCCCCGGCTTCCACGTGGGTGTGGAACAACCTCGCGTTTCTGATCGTGACCTGCGGATTCGCCGCCGGCATCACCCGGGAACTGGGCGGCGGACGCTTCGCGCAAGCCACTACAGGCGTCTGGCTGATGTTGGGCACCAACCCGGTGGGATATATTTTGACGGTCACGCTGCCGGGCATGGTCGGCCGCAATCTTTTCGGCGACCTCCGCTACGCGCCCTGGGTTCGAAAATTTCACCTATTCAGCACCATGCCGCTAGGCATGGCTTTGATTGCGGCGTTGCTTTACCTGCTGCTGGTCACCGATATTCCGGACAGGGCACGGTTGATCACGATGGGGCTGCTACTGGCCGGCGCCGGGTTCCTGTATCCGCTGGTCTTTCCCCCGGCCTGCGGAGTTTTTGCCGCGAAGCTGCTGGCGATGGTTTTCGAAAAGCGCAAGCTCGGTTTGCGGGCCATCCTGGCCGCGACCTTTCCCATGCTGATGGTGCTGCTGGTTTCCCTGCTGGTCTGCTACGCCGAGGTAAAGTTACTGCAGCAAGCCCGCCAGACCGGCCCGGCCTTCCTGCCGTCCGCCCTAACGGCATTCGCCCGCAAAGGCGTGGTGTCGCTGGTCGCGATGTCGGTACTGTTACTCGGGCTGCTGGTTGTATTCCGGGCTTGCTGGAAGCGGAGGCCTGGAGCCCTCGTGCTGCTGCTGGCCGGCGCCTTTGCCTGCGCCCTGCTCCACTCGTTTCTGGCGATTCCGTTCTGGGACAACGAGTATAAGATTGTCTACATCATGTCGATGTGCCTGGCCTCGTTCCCGGCACTCGCCGGCGAGCAGCTCTGGCGCAAACTCGGCCCCACTCGCGCCGCCGTGCCGCTGCTGGCCGTCGCTGCGCTGCTGGTGATTCCTTACGTGCATCGCTATTACCTTGCATCTCCGGCGAACCCCGACGCCGGAGCCGTCGATACCAGCAGCTTCCAGCTTCAGCTCAAGCCCCAAGAGGCCTGGGCGCCGGTGTGCCGTGCGGTACGCACCATGACCCCTCCCGGCGCCGTGCTGGTCACGCAGAGCAGCGACGTGTACTTCCCGCTCCTGGCCAACCGGAATCTCTATGTTCCCGCCTCGGACCGCGTATACCCCGGGGTGACCCTGGACGCCGATGTGCTCGCCGCCGATATTCGCGGCAACGGCCGTGCGATTCTCGAACGGCGACGGCGTGTCTTGGACGGACTCTTTTCCGCATCCACTTCCTCCGACCGGGAGGCATCGCTGCAAACGCTGCTCTCGCTCCGAAAGCCCATCACCATCGTCGCCGAGCAGCGGCACGAAGCCTTGCTGGCCTGGTTGAGAAACAGCGGCCACGGGTCAGAGATCTATCAGCATGAGGGTACGAGCCTCTGGCTGATTCCCTCGGGGAGCCATACGGATTGATTACCCTCTTGCTTGCCAAATCTCCGCATGAAAAGTCACAGGGCTTGTTCCAGCTATCCAACGCCGGAGCCGCGCTCGCACTCGCCAATTTGTACCTGCTGGCCATGTGGGATGAGTTGCAGGACCACTGGTTCGATTACTTTCGTGACGTACCTTTCCAAACCTGGAGAGTCCTGGGCGATGCGGTGCTCGACCTGCTGCTGCTGGCTTTGCTGCTATGGCCGCTCCTTATCGCCGCTGAACGTGTTCGCCAGCCGGTTCTGCGCCGCGTGTTCTGCGGTGTACTGCTGGCCATCGTACTCCTCGGTCTGGATGTGGCCCGCGTACAGGGACTGCATTTCTACGGCGAGACGCTGATCCGCGTGCTCCGTAAGCCGGGCCTCCTGCTACTCGGCGGCATTGTGGGCGCTCTTCTGGCTTATCTGGTTCTTTGGCGCGACCGGATGCTGATGAAAGCCATGCGCAATATTCTGCTGTTTCTGCTACCGCTGGTGCCGATCAACCTGGCCACGGTAGTTTGGGCCATCCACTCCACCTGGACGGCGGACAGCTACCGCGCAAAGCCTTCCCTGCCCCTGCTGACTACGGCCCAGCCGGCGCCCCGGTTCGTATGGATAATCTTCGACGAATGGGACCAGTATTTAACCTTCCAGGATCGCGCCAAAGGCCTTGCGCTGCCCGAGATCGACCGCTTCCGCGCCGAGTCACTGCACGCCGAGATCGTATTCTCTCCGGCCCACGATACCCAGGAATCGCTGCCCTCGCTGCTGAGCGGCCGCATCGTCGAATCGACCAAACGCACCGCGCCCAACGAGCTGCTGCTCACCTACGCGGGTGAGACCCAAGCCGTTCCCTGGAGCCGCCAGCCGAACATTTTTCAGGACCTGCGCCAGCTGGGAGTAAACGCCGCGCTGACCGGTTTCTTCCATCCCTACCCGCGAGTGTTGGGCGGCGACGTAGTGGAAAGCTTCTCCATCTCCAGCCTGACGTTGTTTGAAGAGCCGGCATTTTGGAGCGGCGTGAGCGGACTCAACAAGGTGTACCGCATGGCCGAATCGCCGCTGCACCGCGTCCCCCTGATTTCACGCTCCGGCCTGATCGACGATTGGAGAAGCCGGCAGACCTTCAAAGTAGCGTATCTCGAAATTCTGGATCGCGCCCTGCGGTTGGCACAGCGACCGGAAATCGGACTGGCCCTTCTGCACCTGCCGGTGCCGCATCCGCCCGCCATTTACGATCGGAAGAAAGGCGAGCTGACGGCGGAAAACAGCAATGGCGGCTACACCGATAATCTGGCACTGGCCGATGTCACCCTGGGCAAGCTGCGCAAGGCCATGGAAGCCGCCGGGCAATGGGACAATTCGTTCGTCCTGCTGACCTCCGACCATCCGCTGCGCGGCAAGGGACCGAAACACCCCTGGATTCCGTTCCTGCTCAAGACCCCCGGACAGAAGGTAGGGCTAGCCTATCAACAGCCCTTCAACAGCGTTCTCACGCACGACCTGATCCTGGCCGTGGTCGGCGGAGAAGTGCACAGCCCCGACGATGTGAGCAAGTGGCTGGACCGGGAGCGCCTTCGCTATCCCACGAACCCCGTGAAATAGGCTCGCCGCTTTCGCTGACCGGCGGATGCACCAGATGATATCAGTTTGTGGCCTGTCTTTCTTCCGAGCGTCACAGTGGTTCCTCCGATGAGTGACAACTCAACAGGACCTCCCAGGAAGCAGCCGCCGGCATTGCTGGCGGGCGCATTGACCGGATTGCTGGATGGACTCACTCCCTGCCAATCTGTCGGGCCGCAGCCTGCCCAACGCCGACGGCGATGCGGAGCGAATTGTGATTGCCGAATCCTTCGTCGATTCTCATCCGATCCGCATCCGGCGCCGCTCCGACCGCGGACAACGAGCCCTGTAGCAGGGCACCTGGAATTCCATCGCTACGGTAAACGGTCCCCGGGATCTGCATAACTGGGTCAGTGCTCCGGCGGAGGCGCACAACCTCTATACCGACGGGCACCCGGAAGCACGGCGGCTCGAGGAGAGTCTGCACCGCTGGCTGCCAAAACATCCCGCGCCCACAGCCTTCGACTACCGCCACGCCCCCCACGCCACGGATCGTCTCCGAGGGTTGGGCTACATTCAAATGACGGTGCGGGCTACTCCCAGGGAATCCGTCCCAGTTTTTTCAGCGCCGCGTTGTTGATGAAATCGAAGTACTGCTTCATGTGGGCTGGGCGATCCCATAGCCGCCGGAACGCTTCATAGCCTCGCTCACCCATCTCCTGCCGCAGGGCGGGCGATGTGCTCAGCTTCTCGACCGCTTCGAGCATTTCCGCATCGGTGCGATAGGTGAAGCCGCCACGTGAGTCTTCCACTACTTCCGGTAACGCGCCCAGGTCGCGCACAATCACCGGCGTCTTGCGCGCATAGGCTTCGATGATGATCATGCCGAAAGTTTCGTAGGTGATCGAAGGCACCAGCACCGCGTTGGCGTGATAGTACAGGGCGCCAAGCTGCTTTTGCGTCATCGCCCCCAGAAACCGGATGAGCGGGTTGCCGGCCGCCAGCCGGCGCAACTCGTCGCCGTAATTCCCGGTCCCGACGATCAGCAGGTCCACATCGCGCGTCTTTTTCCAGAGCGGGATCACAGTCTGCAACCCCTTGATCAATTCCAGACGCCCTACGAACAGGATGTAGGGCCGCTCCTGCGGGCGCGGCTCGGGATTCTGCCAGTCTCCGTCGGAAGGATCGATGAAGTACGGCAGGTGCATTACCGGGACCGGGAAGCCGCGTTCGGCGTGCATGCGCGACGTGAAGCGGCTGGGCGAAACGAACTGGTCCACGTGTCGCGCATCGCGATTCAATTTGCCGGTGTAACGCCACAGTGAAGGGGGCCGCTTTCCGCGCAGTACGCACTCCAGACACTCCGGTTTTTCGCACGCCCGACTGTTGAACTTCCATAGCACGTGCATCGGACACACCAACCAGTGTTCGTGGGTCATGTAAAGCTTCACGAAATCGGGATGCCCGGGATGGATGCGCAGCACGCCCGGACCGAGCAACGAGGTGTTGTGGAACTGGATAACATCGAACTTCCGTGATGCCAGCACTTCCTGGATCTTGCCCCGTTTCAGCCATGGTTCCCCGGTCTGTTGCGTTAGGAGCGGGGAGAGCCATTTCGCCGGGCTGCGCAGTTCATGCCGGACTACTCCGGGGTGCTCCGCGAATTTCACCTGCGGTTCGGCCGGATGCAGCAGGTGGAAGGAATCCACGCAGTGGATGACTTCGACGTGGTGCCCCTGGTCCGCCAGTCCGTGACACAGGCGATACAGATACATCGCGTCGCCCCCGAAACTGTAGGGCGGATAGAACGTGGTCAAATGCAGAAAATGGAGCGGCCGCATGGCTAGGCCGCGGCCACCTTGTAGATCACATCGAGCATCTGATGCGCCGCCGCTTCCCAGGTGAGCCGGCCTGCCGCTGCCGCAGCCGCATCCCCCATGCGCCGTCGCAGGGCTTCGGACCCGAGCAGTTGCTGTAGCGCCGCTTCCAGACCCGCGCCGCGCGGGTCGAAGAAGATGCCTCCATCCGCCAGCAATTCGGGCAGGGGACTCTCGGTAGTCCCCGCGACCGGACATCCACACGCCGCGGCCTCTACCGCCGGCAATCCGAAACCTTCCATCAGCGAGGGCAGCGCCAGCACCGCCGACAGGTTCAGCAGCACCGCCAGATTTTCATCGGAAAGATAGCCTGTGAAGAGGACGCGACCGCCGATGCCGAGTTGCTCCACGCGGGCGGCGATGGTTCCGTGATAACTGTGAAAGACTTCTTTCCTGTATTCCCCAACCATTACCAGTTGGGCATCGGCAAACTCGTCGCGCCCGGCGATGCGCGCAAAGGCCTCCACCAGCGTTTCCAGATTCTTGTGCGGGCTGAACCCGCCCACGTAAACCACCAGGCGGCTACCCGGACGCACCCCTGCCGCCTCGAGAGCCGGCGTCAGGCGCGCATCCGGAATGCGCCGGAATACGGCGTCGCCGGCTTCACCGACCACGAACACCTGTTCGGGACGCATCCCGAAGTGCTCCACAATCTTGCGCCGCGAATATTCCGAGACCGTGACCAGCGCGTCCGCCTGCGCCCTCCCGAGGCCCACTTTGGCCTGCCAGAAGAGCCGCGATTTGCGGTTCGGAAGGGTCAGTTCCGGGAAGGTTTCGGCGATTGTATCGTGGACCACCACGATCCTTTTCGCCCGCGTCAGGGTAGGCACGAAGCTGTAGATGGTCGGGAAGAGAAGGACGTCCAGATCGGCTTTAGACATCGCCCGGCCGGTCATCCACATGTCGCCCAGCGAGCGGCTGCCATTGGCCGCGGCCGCGGTAGCGGTGGCCGCGCTCGAGGCCAGCATCCGCACCTCGGCCCCGGACGGAACCTGCTCCAGCAATTCCTTCGAATCCATAAAGAAGGTGTAGCTATTGGTCCGGTCCAGGGCCAACAGGGCGCGCAGCAGTGCGCGCTCGTGCCTTCCATATCCCCGATTGTTCTGCCAGGAGGTGGCGTCGACTCCGATTTTCATAGGGCGGCCCTCGCCCTGGTGCCTCGACCGGACGGAACTAATTCCTGAGTATTGCACCTCACGCGCCAAACCGCCAGGGGCGGGGTTTACCGAACTTCCCACACCTCGGTGTGCTCGTCCGCAAAAACGCGAGCGAAGCCGAAGGAGTCAAACGCCGGTGCCAGGGCATCGCCGGCGGCCAGCAACACGTAGGCCACCGAGACTTCGGAAGCAGCGTTCCGGTTTTATAAACCCGTGAGCTAGCGAATCGGAATTTAGCTCGGCCGTTTGGATATGTAGGATCCCTTATTTCTCTGCTCTGCTGCGTATATAATAATCGAGCCATGCTGAAACGGGAGCTTACGGCTTCAGTTGCCGGTTATCGCCGCGAACATCTGTATTTCATCGTCGCTCTTTGCCTGCTGGTAGCATTCGCGGCGGTTGTGGAATGGAACGGATATTATTCCACCATCGGTATGGATGGTTTTCATTATGTCCGTGCCGGGGTATCTTTGCTGTCGTCGGGCCAGTATGTCAATCCTTCGGGTAAGCCCGAAGTCTGGTTTCCTCCGGTTTATCCCATCCTGATTGGAATCGGCAGCCTCGGGGGCCGTCTGAACCCCCACGCCACCGCCCGGATCATTTCAGTGGCATTCGCTATTGCGTTGGTTCCGCTCTTATGGTCGGCAGCCTACAAATGCACCCGCTCGAAAACCGCCGCCACCATCGCTGCCGCCATACTTACGCTGAATCCGACTTTCCTGAATTACTCGACAGCCAGCCTGTCTGAAATCATTGCTACCGTATTCCTCACCTGCGCTCTCCTGGTCTGGCTGCGCGCCGACCCTTCTCCCAAGTCCGGGTTCCTGCTCGGCCTGTTTAGCGCTTTCGCTTATCTCACTCGTCCGGAAGCGGTGCTCCCCCTGGCAGTATGGTGCCTGTATGACCTTGCCACCCGGCAAAGACCCCTCAAGACCCTGCTGTGGACCGGGCTCGCTTTCCTGATCTGCGTTCTACCCTACAATGTCTTCCTGTATCGAACCACGGGGCATTTGTTCTCTAACAAAAGCGAGGTCAATCTCGCCGGGGGCCGCGGAACGTACTATGGATGGGCTCGGGAGTGGATTGACCCGGACGCGCTTACAATGTCTTACTTCACCCCGCCCCACCCGGTTACCTTGAAGCAGGAGATAGGAAGATATCTCGCAAAGAGCAAAGAACTGCGCTACTTATACACCAGCCTGGTAGGCGGAACACATCGCGCCGCGGCAGCGCTCACCCTGATCGCCTGCGCCCTGGCCCTGTTCCTGGCCCTGCAGGGGCGGGCGCGGGCAGGTGTCTTTTCCCTGCTGCTCTACCTTGCTGTTCTGCCGGGATACTCTCTTAAAGACAGATACCTGCTGGAATCGCTTCCCGCGATGGCAATACTCTGCGGGGCGGCGGTCGCAATGCGTTGGGGTAAGCCCTGGCTGAGAATCGGCCTCGGCACGGCGGCGCTCGCCGGACTTGTAATGAACCTGGCTGCGCTCCCGCCGCAATTCATGCCGCATACCGGATCGCGTCTTCAGCAGAGAGCTGGATTGGTTCTCCTCGATGCGCCCTCCAACGCCGTCCTGCTGGAGGGTGTCTCGCGGGTGGCTTACTACGCACATCGTGACCGCCAGCAGAGGACCGTTCAGCCGCTGGATCTTAACGTCCGGTATGCCTGCAAGACCTATCCTGGGCGGCAGCTTTATGTAGTTTCGCTGGCATCGGCTAATGAGAAGCCGCCTGTGACGAAACTGTCGGTTCCCATGATCTTCACGGAAGGAAAAGACACGCTCACCATCACACCGATCACGGCCGATTGCTCCTGGTGAGGCGCGGCGTGGGTCTCACCGCAAGACACCGACCCGCGCGAAGGCTTGCCCGGAAAAGAGGCGCAGCCGGTTCCTCCATTTCAAGATCGGTGACTCAAAGAACCTCCACGACATCGTCGCGGCCAGTATTGTAACAGCAAGCGGTGCCCACAGCCGGACGGCGTCATGCGCGGAGGGATTAGGCACATACGACGCTAGGTAATGCGCCAGCCTAGCGGAAGGAAAATGAAGCAGGTAGACACCATACGAAATGGTCCCCAGGTAAACCAGGGGACGCCACCGGCAAAGCGCGGCTAAGTGACGCTGCCCGCCGCCGATCAAAGTAGCAAGCCAACCGCCGAACATCAGATCCAGCACGGAATACCCGAGTGTGCGCATGACTGGCGTCTTTATAGAAGCGGTTTGCCAGAAACAGATCGCGGCAAAACCGGCTGTTGCTGCCAGGCTGCCATACGGAATCCATTTTGAGCGGAACCACTCGGGCTGCTCGCGCTTGTATATGGCAATAAGGCCTCCAATCGCTAAGGCGTCCATGCGGCAGGGCATCAACACATAAGCCGCTATCGAATTGCCTGGAACCGCGATCCATAGCGCCAGGCGGACCAGAAAAGCCAACATCACCGCGCCGGTGAAGATAACGCACAACTGTTTGCGGGTTGCGTAGGCCACAATGAACGGAAGCGTTAGGTAAAATTGCTCCTCAATCTGTAGCGACCACAGCGGGCTGAGCAAATCGATCGCCGGCCAGGAACTAGTGCGCGCCACGTCGAAGTTGCCCAGATAGGCTCCATACAGGCAGAATTGACGAACCGAAAGCAGCGGACGATGATAGGAACTCAAATAAGTCAATGTGAGGCACAAAATCAAGTAGGCATAGTACAGAGGAAAGATGCGCAGACTTCTGGCGGCGATGAACTTACGGTAATAATACGGCTGGCCGACACTATCCAGCAGGATTCCCGTAATCAAATAACCGCTCAGCACGAAGAAGAGATCGACGCCAATCCAGCCGACGCCCAGCGGTCCCCAGAGACTACTCAACAGGCCCTCGGGCCTGCGGAAATGGTAGAGCACGACGAAGAGAATCGCCAGCCCTCTAAGGCCGTCTAACTCCGCTACTCTTTTCGTGGGCTTCAGGGTACTTTACCGCGTGTAACGTTCAAGGATCGCAGGAAGCCGGGCTCCTCGCAACTGTATCTAAGTATCCCCATGGGATAATGTTGCCGTTATGAAGCTTTCCGTCGTGCTGATCAAGAGCGGAACCTTGGAATCGTTGCAGCGCTGTTTGGAGCGCCTCGAGCCCCAGGTGCGGGATAAGCCGTACGAGATCGTGGTTCCGGTCGATATCTATTTCGGCAACTACGACGGGTTGCGCGCACGCTTCCCGCAAGTCCGCTTTTTAACTCTGGAACAAACTCCCTCGCGCTCCACCCCCGGCAGTTTCCTGCACCGGCACGATTTGTTCGAATATCGCGTCGCCAGCGCCCTTTCCGCGGCAAAAGGCGAGGTGGTCGGCCTGCTCCAGGACACTTTTCTCCCCGATCCGGACTGGTGCGAGAAGACGCTCGCGGGGCACCGCCAGCTTCCACATGCGGTAATCGGCGGGGCGGTGGAACAGATCGGCAAAGGCGTCCTCGGCTGGTCGGTCTACTTCCTCGAGTTTTCGCGTTATATGCTGCCGCTTCAGGAAGGACCGGTGGAGTATATCTCGGACGTGAATGTGTCGTATAAGCGGCGCGCCATCGAGCAACTCCGCCCGCTGTTCCGGCCGCGCTACAACGAGGCGGTGGCCCACTGGACGCTCAGGGGCAATGGCGAAGTGATCTGGCAATATCCGCCCATGGTAGTGCGGCAGGATCGCGGCCGGCTTACAGTGCGGCAACTGGTGGGCGAGCGGTTGAGCTGGGGTTCGGTTTTCGGCGCCGCCCGCGCCCACAAGATTTCGTGGCCGATGCGGACGGTCTACGTCCTGGCCAGCCCGTTGATTCCGTTCCTGCGCGTGGCGCGCGTAGGGCGCAAAGTCCTCGGCGCTGGCCGCAATATCGGTCCGTTTCTGGTTTCTTTGCCAACCCTCTTCGCAATGGCCGTTTTGTGGAGCGCCGGTGAGGCTTTTGGATGCCTCACCGGCAGACCTGCGCCGCATGGCGATTCCAATTAGCGCAGCCATTAAGTCAATGTTCTATCAATAGTTTCCGCAATTATCCCGGGTGACTGCATGACCGAATTCCTAGCCGGCAGCAACAGGCGTCCATTTGGCAGGCAAACTGCTAGCACGGTGCTGAGCTAAAAACATGAATCTGGGAACCCGCCTACTACGACAGGCTCACTTCAATTGGGTCAGCCATTTCGGCGCACCAACTCCGCCGCTGCTGATTCTGTTCATCAATTCCATTTGCAACCAGAAGTGCGAACACTGTTTTTACTGGGAAAGCCTGAACAAAAAAGACGACCTCACCTTGGACGAGATGCTGGCGCTTTCCCGCTCCATGGGGAAGATCGAGATCCTCAACCTTTCCGGCGGCGAGCCCTTCCTGCGGCCCGAGTTCGGTCAGATCTGCCGCCAGTTCATCAGCCATAACGGCGTCCGCCAGATTTATGTTCCCAGCAACGGCTACTTCGCCGACCGCACGATCAAGCAGATCACCGAAACCCTTCAGGAGAAGGAGCTCGACCTTTTCACCATCGAGCTTTCCCTGGACGGCCTGGCCGAATTCCACGACCGCTTCCGCGTCTCGCCCGGATCTTTCAATAAATCCATGGCTACCTACGACGCGCTGGTCAAGCTGCAGGACCAGGACCCGCGCTTGCGCATCCACGCCACCTCCACCGCGACCGCGATCAACATGGACGAACTGCGCCGACTGACGACGTTCCTGTTCGAACGCTGTCCGCGCATGGATCACCATAACCTGGCCATGATTCGCGGCGAGCGCAAGAACCCCTCGCTGGCCGGACCGGAACTGGCGCGTTACGGCGATCTCTACAGCTACTTCCGCCGCCTCTGGGCGCCACGCGAACTGCCCCGCCCCGGCTCTGCCATCGAGCCTATGCTGCAAGCGCGCAAACGCCGCACTGCGGGAAAGCAGACTCAGGTAGTGCCTTGTACCGCCGGCAAACTGAGCGGCGTGATTTACGCCAACGGCGACGTGGGCGTCTGCGAAACGCACCCGCCGGTCGGCAACCTGCGCAAGAACACATTCCCGGAAATCTGGGGCGCGCCCCACGTGCGTCAATTGCGTGAATCCATCGGCCGCAAGGACTGCTGGTGCACTCAGGAGATTCCGCTGTGGTCGAGCATCGCCTACCAGCCGCTCGAACTGGCCAAGGCGGCGCTCGATGCGCGCGTCTGGCAGCATCCCGCTCCACTGCCGGTCTCCGAACGGGTTGCCGTGGAACAGGACTCGACGGTCGAAGTCCAGCAGCTAATCTCGATTCAAGGCGTGGGCAAACGCTAAGCCGCTTACGTCCAGGTACGGTCGCAAGAAATCGCAATGCCTCATTTGCTCCTAACTCCAATCGGAGCAGCGACGGTCAGAGAGTGGTTGGCCACACTGCGATTGCTGAGTCGCGAGATTCACCCTCCGGGCTTTCTCTCGCACCTCGTAGAGGGAGCCGTGACCTCAATTTCTTTGCGCGCTACTCCAATCGGAGTGACCGTAAGGGAGCCGCGGCAATGGAGATGAGTGACTGCGCCGCCGGTGTCAAAAAGTGTGCGGCACGGGCAGCACTTCGTCGCCGGGCTGAACGCCAAGCAGCAGTAGCGCCAGAATCAAGGCGTCGGAGCCAGGAAGCACAGCCCACCGCATACCGGGTGGACGAATAGGCAGCGATCTCTGCTTCGAGCTTTTCACCTCGGAGCCGAGGATGAGCCGCTGCAAATGGTTGACGCCCGTAATGGCGCGAAACACCTCTTCCCGGATGCCCTGGTGTTGCGCCTTCAGATTGAGCCGCGGGACGTTTCGGATGGTGGAAGACGAGGCCAAACCCCAGTTTGACAATAGCAGTACGGCAGCATACGTGCTCTAATCCTATCTACTATCTATGAAGATCCTCCTGACGGGCGCCGCTGGCTTTATCGGAATGCACGCGGCCAAAAAGCTGCTGGAACGCGGCGACGAAGTTTACGGCATCGACAACGTCAACGACTACTATGAGGTCTCGCTCAAGGAAGCCCGCCTCAAACAACTCCAGTCCATGCCCGGTTTCCACTTCGACCGGGTAGACATCGCCGACCGCAAAGCGCTGCCCGAATTCGTCAAGCAGCATAAGCCACAGCGCGTGCTGCACCTGGCCGCACAAGCCGGCGTGCGTTATTCCCTGACTAACCCCGACACCTATATCGATTCCAACCTGGTGGGCTTCGGCAATATTCTAGAGGTCTGCCGGCACGGCGGCGTCGAGCACTTGGCCTACGCTTCATCGAGCTCCGTGTATGGCGCCAACCAGAAGCAGCCCTTCTCGATCGAAGACAATGTGGATCATCCGGTGAGCCTCTACGCCGCCACCAAGCGCGCTAACGAGCTGATGGCGTACACCTACAGCCACCTCTACAAACTGCCCACCACGGGCCTGCGCTTTTTCACGGTGTACGGTCCCTGGGGCCGTCCGGATATGGCTATTTTCTCGTTCACAAAAGCCATCCTCGAAGGTCGCCCGATCGACGTTTTTAATTACGGCAAAATGCAGCGCGACTTCACTTACATCGACGACATCGTCGAAGGCGTGGTGCGCGTGCTCGATAGGGCGCCCGCCGATACGCCGCCCTACCGGCTCTACAATATCGGCAACAACCAGCCGGTCGAGCTGACCTACTTCATCGACGTGCTGGAAGCATGCCTGGGTCGGAAGGCGGAGCGGCGTCTGCTTCCCATGCAGCCCGGCGATGTCCCGGCGACTTTCGCCGATGTCGACGCGTTGGTCCGCGACGTGGGCTTCCGGCCCGAGACGCCGATCGAAGAAGGCGTCCGACGCTTTACCGATTGGTATCGCAAATACTATGGCGTTTGCTGACGAATCCTCGAAGCCACGCTGGAACTTACGGGTCCTGGGCGCGCTGGCGCTGCTCCTGTGTCTGGCGGCGGCGCTCGATACCTTCGTCGCATTCCGGATGTCGGCCACTACGGACGAGAAGTTTCACGTTTCCTACGGCCGCAACATTCTCCGTGCGCAGCCGGACCGGTTGCCGAAGTTCAACAGCCAGATGCCGGTGTCAGTTTTCAACGCCATGCCTGGGGCTGTGGCGTCGTACCTCGATGACCGTAAACGACTGCCCCGGGTCTCTAGCCTCCTCAACAGTTTTCGCGCCACGCGGTTCGCCACCATCTTCGCGACCCTGCTGTTGAGCGTGTTCATCTTTCTATGGGTGTCCGAGCTTTACGGGACCAGGCCAGCGCTGGCGGCTTGTCTCCTGGCCACGCTCTCACCCAGCCTGATTGCCCACGGCACGCTCGCAACCACCGACATGTATCACGCGGTCGGCGTGGTGGGCGCGCTGTATTTCGTGCGCCGTTATTTTCTGCGGCCGTCTTGGCTCCACATGGTTCTCGGCGGAGTTTCCCTGGCCCTGGCGCAACTCACCAAGCCCTTCGCTCTTTCGCTCTATGCAGTAGTAGCCATCGTGATGCTGTGCGCCGCGTTCCGGCTTCGCGGCATGGCGGCGCTGCGGCGCAGGAATGTGGTGGTGTTTGCGGTGACTGCCCTGCTCTTTTTCGTGGTGGTGATCAATCTCGCCTATTCCTTCGACCGGACCTTCATACCCATCCGCTCCTATCGATTTGATAGCAACGCCCTGGTCCGGCTGCAACAACTGCCTGTACTGCGCGACGTGCCGGTGCCATTGCCGTATCCGTTCCTGCAGGGCATCGACATGATCAAACACCACGAGGAAGCGGGCATCTCTTTCGGCAACATCTACATGTTGGGCCAGCTAGGCAACGCGCTCGACCCCGCGTTCCACGGCTTCAAACTCTACTACGCGGTTGCGGTCTTTTTCAAAGAGCCGATCGCGCTGCAGATTCTGTTTGTGTCGGGCTTGATCTGGATCTGGCGGCGGCGCAGTCTGGAAGAGTTTCTTTTTGGGGAAGGGTTGCTGCTGGGTGCAGCCGGATTTCTATTCATCTGGTTTTCGTTTTTCAGCAGAGCCCAGATTGGCATCCGGCATATTCTGCCGGCGCTGGCCGTAGAGATCATCATCGCCGGCGCAGCGTTTCATGGCTTCTCCACGATGCCGCGGCCTAAAAAGGCGGTCCTGACAGGTCTGGTGGCGTGGCTGGCCATTTCCGCCGGCAGCTACTTCCCGGACATGATTCCCTACATGAACGAGTGGAACTACGACCGGCGCTATTCCTATCGCATTCTGGCGGACAGCAATCTGGACTGGCTCCAGAATGAAGCCGAGGTGCGCGACTTTTTACGGAAGAACAAGGACGTGACTTTCAACCCGACGGGTCCGGCATCGGGCCGCATTCTGGTGAGCGCGAACCGTTTGACCGGCGTCGACCGCTGGCATCCTTCCCTGACTTGGATTGCAAAGCGCTACCGGCCGGTCGCGCACGTGGGATACGCCCACTTCCTGTTCATTGTCCCCGCGGAAGACGTGACAAAATCCGCCGGCAACTAATGCCTCCGGGAGCGTCCCGTAACCGCCGGCGATCTTGTCGCCGGTCCCCCGGAGTGACAGCACCCAAGAGTGGCCCTCGGTTCGATCCCGCCACGCGGGCGGCCTAACTTGTCGATGGCCGGCGAACGTCCGCTGTACCGGTTCCTTCGCGCGAGGCATTCCTGTGACCGCGCCTCCGCCTGCGGCTTGAAAGTCTGTCGGTCCCGTGGGGCCAGGAAGCCGGTAAAACGGGCTCTACCCCATGCGACTTGCGGTTCACCCGCGAGCGCGAGAGGCAAGCCGCCGCGTCAGCTTCTGGCAACGGCGGTTTGTGAAAGCGATGACGGCGCCGGCAGCGCGTACTCCCCGGAAGCCCCGACCAGGTGCGGCGACGGCATTGGAAATAGAAGCTTGCCGCCTTCGGCCAGATACCGCTCTTCGCGCTTCAACAGTTCGTCCTTAAAGAACCAGATCAACACCAACTGCGTAGAGGGACGCACCTTCCGTCCATGCTCTTCAGGCACCACTTCGATGTCGGTGCCGAGCGTACGCAGCCCCGCCTTATCCGGGTTGCGGTCGGTGATGAAGGGCATGTTTTCTTTCGTGATGCCGAAGTACTGCAGCAGCACATTGCCCTTCGTCGATGCGCCCAGCCCGGATACCATTCCGCCGCGCTGTTGCTCATCGCTCATGTAGCCCAGGATGGATACCTTGAGAGCGTCGATCCGGTTGGCGAACTCCCGGTAGGTGGCGGCATTGGCCAATCCGAGCTGCTTCTCTTCCTTTAGCAATTGCTCGACGGCCGGACCTTGCTCCACGCCAGCTGCCTCGTGCTTGACGAATAAACGGATACTGCCGCCGTTGACCAGGTTTGTCGAAGCATCCACCACGGTCAGGCCATGGGCCTCAAACAGACTGCAAAGCGCCCGCAGCGAATAGTACAGAAGATGCTCGTGGCAGATGTCATAGAAATTCATCTGCTCGATCAGATCGCGCAAATAGGAGAGCTGCAAACACCACACTCCGTCCTCGGCCAAAACCTGCTTAACGTCCCGCACGAAGCCGTGCGGATCGTCCAGATCGTAGAACATGGCGATAGAGGTGACGATCTTGAAGCGGGCATCACCGCTCAGCTTCGCGGCCACGCTAGCGCCAAAATAATCCACGGCGATGGCGATCGAGGAGTCGGCCTGCCGGATGGGGATGTTGGCCGCCGGGTCGATGCCGAATCGACGCACGGAGTCCGGGTAGAAGGTGAGCAGCGTGCCGTCATTACATCCGATATCCAGCACGGCATCGTTCGCGGTAAGCTCGACCCGCCTGGTTGCCTCGTCGACAATTTCCTTCAGCGCATCACGCATCATCGGGTTGGTGTGCGAGCGGTAGAAGTACTCGCGATACATAACGTCGCGCTCCACCGTTTCACGCAACTGCACCAGTCCGCACGCCTTCGGATTCTTCGCCGGGTCGCAAAGCACCAGGGTGAGCGGAACCTTAATTTTGGCCAGCGGATTCCCCTTGTTGGTCTTTACAAAAGACGTGGCCAGATACTGATCGCCCAGCGACAATACCGTGGTCAACTGCCGGTTGCCGCACAGTCTGCATTGTGAGATTTCGGTATACATGGGATCTATCGCCTCACTTTTTCCGCCAACATCACCATCAGCAATTCCCAGCCCGTCTTGAAGGGCTTCATTTTGCGTTCGCCGCCAATGCGTTTGGGTTCGTCCGAGCCCACCTCGCCCACCTTGAAACCGTGCTTCACGAACTGAATGTCGGCCTGCAGCGGCCAGCTCAGGCCGGTCATGGTCATGTCGTCCTTCAACGCCATGAAGGCCGATTTGCGAAAAGCCCGGTAGCCCATCAACACATCCGTGTAGGAGGTGGAGAAAAGCAGATTGGTCAGCCGGGTGAAACCCCAGTTGCCGATGCTGGTCAAAACATCGTCGTCATAGCTCTTGGCGCCGTCTTTGTAGCGCGACGCCACCACGAAATCGTAGCCGTCGTTCACCATCTTGATCAAAACGGGAATAGTCTCGGGGAGTGAATTGCCGTCGATCTGGTATTCGATGATGATGTCGCCGATCGCAAACAGGGTAATGGCTTCCTTCAACGCTGCGCCATAGCCGCCACGGTTGTGAAGCACGCGATACCCGTTCTTTTCACACCACTCCACGGTCCCGTCCGTGGAACCACCGTCGCAAATCAGGATCTCGTCCACCCATTCCTTGTTAATCAGGGGCAGAGTCTTGGGAACGGAATCGATCTCGTTCAGCGTACAGGCCAGCAGCGTGGTTTTCAGTCGGCTCATAAGAAGTGTCAGACACCTATCTGTCGTTGGGATAATTGTTTTCCGCGCCATGCAAGGGTGTAGCGCCGTCCCTCTTTCAGTGTCACGACTGGACGGAACCCGAGCCGGCGTTCGGCGCGTGAAATATCCGCGTTGCGGAATACCTGGGCTTGGGGTTTGGAAGTATCGAATTTCAATTTAAGCTGCGGCGGGCCGCAGCAGCGGGCGATCAGTGCCGCGCGTTCCCGAGTGGGGGTGCAATCGGCCGGACCGATGTCCCGCGCACGGGAAAACGTCACAGTGCGCTCCGGGCGCTCTGCCACCGTCACCGAAGCGTCGAGATCGACCAAGCGATCCACCAGCATCGACCCGATGAACCCGCCGCCCGTAACGAAAACCCTCCGGCCGGACCAGAAGGCCCGCTCCCCAAAAATCGTCATGTTCAAAAGATCCCCTGTGCTTCGACAGCATGCGAGCGGAGAGGCGGCTCGGCAACGCCCTCGGGCATGCCTTCTTCGGGCTCGAGCACCAGACCGTAGTCGCGGAAGCTGGCTTCGAGCATCAGCCGGACCAGGCCGCGGAAGCGCACCTTCGGCTCCCAACCGAGCACCCGCTTGGCCTTCGAAGCATCGGCGATCAGCGCGTGAACTTCGGCGGGCCGGTAGTAGCGCTCGTCGAACTTCACGTACTTCTGCCAGTCCATGCCCGCCAGCTTGAACGCTTCTTCAACAAATTCCTGAATGGTGTGGCCTTCGCCGGTTCCGATCACCAGATCCTCCGGCTTTTCCAGTTGCAGCATGCGCCACATGCCTTCGACGTATTCGGCGGCGTAGCCCCAGTCACGGATGGCCTTCAGGTTGCCCAGATAAATGGCGTCGGTTATACCGGCCTTAATGCGGCCGATTCCGTCGGTGATTTTCTTCGACACGAAGGTGCCGCCGCGCCGCGGCGATTCGTGATTGAACAGAATGCCGTTGACCGCAAACATGCCGTAAGATTCGCGGTAGTTCTTGGTGATCCAGTAGGAATAAACCTTGGCGCAGGCGTAAGGACTGCGCGGGTAGAACATGGTCTCTTCGTTTTGCGGCGCGGGAGCGAGCCCGAACATTTCCGAGCTCGAAGCCTGGTAAAACCTGGTCTGCAAGCCGGTCTGGCGGATCGATTCGAGCAGCCGCAGAGTGCCCATCCCGGTGATGTCGGAGGTGTACTCGGGCACGTCGAAGCTGACGCGCACGTGGCTCTGCGCGCCCAGGTTGTAGATCTCATCGGGCTGGACTTTCTCGAGCAGCCGGACGACGCTGCTGTCGGCAAGGTCGCCATAGTGGAGCTGTAGGTGCGGGTCGCGCTCCGGAGTTCCCTTGAAGAGAAATAGATGGTTGAGCCGCTGGGTGTTGAAGGAGCTGGAGCGGCGGATCATCCCATGCACTTCATAGCCCTTCGCAAGCAGCAATTCCGCAAGGTAGCTGCCGTCCTGCCCGGTGATGCCGGTGATCAGGGCCCGCTTTGGCCGTTCGGTGGATTCTAGATGTTTGGACGTGTGCATGTCTCGGCTCATTCCAAATTGATAAGATGTCCCGCTGCCGCGCTGGAAAAAGGGCCGGCAGTAACCTCAAAACGATCCTCGGTTCCGGCGCGGCGGACAAACCACATCGCGCGATCGGGAAAATGCCTATGCAGAACTTCGCGCGAGGCCGGCCCTCGGTCGCGAACATAACTTGGTCCGTCGGAATCAAACGACGGGGGGTTGTAAACGAAGGCGGAAGGATAGTCGTCCGGGTCGCCGCCTACGAAGATCAGCGCTTTGCCGAAGTTATATTGCTTGGCCAGGTTACGGATCACGGGAGTCACGCGCCGGAAGTTGTGATACCGGGCGGTGATGCGCCACGGCACGATCGTTACGGCGGCTACCAGGGTGGCAAATACGGCAAACAGCGCGATGTGCTGCGGCTTCAGCCGGGCGCCGTTGCGCAGGCATTTCTTTTGCAGCTCTTCCATGCCGCGCACACTCAGCACAATGAACGGGATCATGAGCTGATACCAGTAGCGCGGCCCGTAATCAGGCCCGCCGCCAAACCAGTAGCAGCTCTGCGCGGCCACCACCGCGACTCCGATCGAAAGCAGGAACCGGTCTGCCTTCAGGTGACGCTGGAGGAACAGCCCGATCCCGAAGAACAGCATCGATCCGCATCCCCAACCGAAGAGGTCGAAGTTCGACATGAACAGATTCTGGTGGATGTTCACCAGGACGTCGCGCAAGCCGTGCCCCGGAAAAGGGTCGAGATGATACCAGCCCCAGTTGCCGATATCGGCGCCAAATCCCAGACGGTCGGAGCCGGGGTAGAAAGTGGCATCGGTCCATACCTGCTGCGCGGTGCGCAGCGGGGACCCGGTGAGCAGCCGGTTGTAGGGCAGGATCAGGCTGCCTAAGAGAATACTGACCACGGCCATGATCGCCAGCGCAGGCAGCCGCAGCCGCTCCCCGCCCAGCCCGATCGCCCAAAAACCCATGACCAGCCCGATGACCACGCCTTCCAGCGGACGCGTGAGCACCATCGCGCCCAGGCACAACCCGGCGACAATGCTCCAGCCGAGCGAGCGGCTGTTCCGCTGCCGCTCGATACTCAATAGCCCGCCTAGTGAAAGCACCAGCGACAACGAGTGGGTCATGAAACTGGAGGACATGAACAGAAACCACGGTGAAACCGACAGCAGCAGCACCACCGCGTGCGCAATCCGCGAGTTATACAGTGAGGTGACGAGGCGATGTGCCAGCAGTATGGTGAAACCTGCCAGCAAGGGATTCATCAACCCGGGAATGCCGAGCCTGATTCCGAGCGCGAGTGTCGCGGGCCATCCGGGAAACCCGTAGCCGAACCACTTCTGGCCGTCGGCGAAGACCTGCCCCACTTCGAAGGCCGCGGCATCGGGCGGCTGGGGAAGATAGAGCCGGCCGAGAGAAAAATATTTAGCCTGGAAGAGGTAGGAAACTTCGTCCGGGACGTGCGGCACTCCGCCGTAAACGAAGTGGCAGATCGCGGCCGAGGTTAGAAAGACAGCCGCGCCGCAGCACCAGGGGAGGCGGCGCTCCCAGGCGGGCGAAGCCAGGCGCTCGCTGAGGAAACGGAACACTGAACCAAGCTCCTGGGCCGGAGCGGCTTCGCAGGCCAGGCCGAGCCATCCCAGGCTGACCGCCATGGCCCATACCGATACTGCGATATCCAGGGCAAAGCGCCGCAGGTCAAAGGATGCATTGGCGGCAATGACGACGAAGGTTGCAGCCAGGAGAGCAACTTTCCAGAAGGGCAATACCTGGCTCAGGAGATCCCCGATGGCGCGCCGGCGGCGCCACAGCATAGGAGCCAGAATGGTGGCCTGCAAAAGCTGGCCAAGCACGAAGAGACGGCGCGAGCCGAACAAATCTTGCACCGCAAAGGGCCGCTGCAGGACCGCGTAATTCGGAGTATCAACCAGGCCGAGAGCGCAGGCTTGGCCCACCGCCGCAATCCCGAGAATCGCGACGGGCCGCTGCCATGCCGAGCCGTAAGCCAACCCGAACACGCCCAAAGCAATCGCGGCCGTTACGGCCGTGCGGGTGAGCGGAAGACCTTGAGTTCCCGGCGTATCCAGGGCTGGTCCCCAGACCAGGAAGGCAAGCAGGATGGCTGCGGACAACGCCACCAAGGCGCGAGAACCTCGCGCCGCCCTGACCTGTACTTCCTGAAGTTCCGGAATCCTCATCCCTCACCGTCACTCAGCCAAGAGCTCGTATTACCTTCGGCCAACCTACATAAGGCGGCTATGATCAACGAATCGGGGCCCAATACCAATAGAACCTAAAGCCAGTGCAACCAGAATGTTGCGTTCCGTTGCCCAGCAACACCGTGGCGGAGCGGGAGCACGTTGAATTCCAACCCTTATGCATGGCAGAAAAGGCCCAAGAGAGGCTTTAGAGCGCCAAACAATCGGACTTTGGTCAAACCTTTAGTAAGACGTGGCGGTGCTGGGAGACCCCGCAAGTTCCAGTACCGCCGGGCCCCCCCCGCTGCTTAATGGGCATCGCCGTGCTGCGATCGCGAACGCCCGATGACCAAACCGTTACGTGACTACCGATGGATCGCCTGGATAGTGCTCGCCTGTTTGCCGGCGATTTTAGGGCGAGGATTGGTGGGACGGGTCTCCGCCCTGTATCCGCTGGCGCGCGCTCATCCGTATTTTCAGGCTGAACATGCCATTTTGTTGTACCTGGGCATGCCGCTGGCCGCCGTCAGCAGCTTCGCTTTATTTCTCGCCCCCGGGTTCTGCCTGGCATCGGCCTTCCGCAGGACCGGCCGCCTGCCGGAACGCATTCTGCTTTCGTTCGGAGCGTCGCTCGCCCTGACCCTGGTGTTAGGGACATGCCTCAAGCTGGCCTTGGGCACGCCGCTCTCCGACGATACGTTTGTGGCCTGCTGGGCGGTGGCCTTCCTGGCCTCCGCAGGATTCTGTGCGTTCCGCATTCATTCCGGCCAAGCCCAAATAATTTCCCCCGACGTCATGGAAATCCGCCGGCTCGCGCTGATGGCGGTCGCTTCGGCTCTCGCCGTAGCCATCCTTACACCGAAACTGTTTTGGGAGAACCTCAATATCGACGGCACGGAAGCGTTCGAGTTCGGCCGCAGCCTGAGCCGCTTCGTCCTGCCCAATTGGGACATTCAAGGCGGCGCCTTCGGGTTCTATCACAACTTCGTTCTGTTCGCCTATCCCAACCACTGGTTTCTGGCGCTCTTCGGGTCCCTTGAGGGCTCTGTGAGGCTGACATTCGTGTTCTATCTGGCGTTGATGTTTGCCGCGCTGATACTGCTGATCGAACATGGTTTAGAGCGGGGTTTGCGCTTGCGCGAGGAGCTTACCCTCTGTCTGGGACTCGCTTTGTACACGGTCCTGCAGGCTTACAATACGACCTACGACCCCTTCTTCGCCGATATCGCCGAACCCGGAGCTACCGATACGCTGGTGATGGTCTGCTTCCTCGCGGCGCTGTACTTCCTCTGGTCGGAGCGGATGCGATGGTTTGTATTCTTCGTGGTGGCCACGTACCTCAGCACGGTGGGAGGTTCGGCGCTCTTACTGGCGCTGGGAGCTAGTCTGCTCACCGTTCCCGCGGCAAAGAAATATGCTTACCTCAGATGCTTGGCCGTGGTGGGAGTGTGTTGCGGCCTTTTCGGTCTTCTCCACGAGACGCTCTACAACTACTTCGTCCTGAAAGGCGCCAAGGATCAGTTTTCGGCCCGTAACATGGCGGCCCGCCTTTTTCCGCCGACGCTCACCGAATTCTACCGACTGGGAGCGGTAATCTTTCCGAGCGGCGTTCTGCCCTCGATCTCGATTCTGGCCATCTCACGCGCCGACCCGGTTGCCTGGTGCACGGCCCTAATAGCCGTGATGTACGCAGGCCTGATCTACGTGCAGGCCTGGACCTCGCTGCACCAGTTCACTCCCGCGATGGTGCTGCCGCTGGTCGTATTCTGGCGCATCTACCTCGCCCGCCCACAGGTGCAGCGATTGCTGCTGGGGGCGGTCGTGGCGACCACGGGTATCAGCCTGCTGCTCTCCCTGCCGCGGCACTTCGAGATCAACCTGGCATCACGCGAGTTCGGCGCCGTGACGGAATTCCGCGCTGGCGATTACGGACAGGACTATGAGACGGCGGTTCAAGCCGCCTCTAGCACACTCGAGTTTCTTGTGCCGTCGAATTACCGGCTGCAGTATCCGAATCAAGCCTGGGGCCTGGACGACGAGAGCTGGGTATTTTACGTCTTTCATAAGTCGCCCGGAATGGTACCCGCTAACTACATTGTGCAGCGTGATTCCGATGCCGCCCCGGAAGGGACTGCACTGGCGGGAAAGAAGGGTGGCTTCGCCGTGTACGTGCGGGATCCGGAGTTGTGGGCGCGGCAGCGGGACCGCCGCTTGCCCCAGGTAATCCAGAGCCCGTTGTATGAACCGATCCTGTGGCATACCTGCAAGTTTTACCGGACCTACGCAGCGCGAATGCAGAAGAAACAGGCGGGAAAATAACCTCGCAGTCGCGGGTTCCCTGGCAAGCCTGAGACGCTACGCACCGAACCGCTTGCTGTAAGGTGGGCCTCTGGTCTGCCGCTTTGAAGGTCCCGCCTACTTCAGCTTGATGGATTGAAGATAGATCCGGAACTGCAGGTTATTGATCACAATGGCGGCGGTCAGTAGCCACAGGAAATTCCGCCGGGTACGGCTCCATCGACGACAAAACCCACCCTGTAAAATCCACAACCATGCCAGCAGCGGCGGCGCGGTGTATAGGTAAGCCTCGGTTGGATTGAAATAGATAAAGAACACAATGTAGCTGCAAACAAAAGCAGCCATCGCCAGCGCAGGCTTCAAGGCCGGGGAACCGATCAGCTCTCGCACACTATAGACACACCAACTTACGAACAATCCGCTCACAACAATCCATCCCCACGGTGAAATCCGAAGAATGGACAGAGACGGATCGGTAAAGTACCGGGGAGTAACTGCGGGCGGGACCACAGAATAGAGCACGAAATTCTTGGCCACAACGGCTGCCGTCCGCGGGTCCAGCAGATGTTCCACGCGGCCGTACACTTGGAGATACACCGGGCCGAATTTCCAGCCTCGGCCGACAGTTTTCAAATAAATCTCGTAGGGAATAAAATACAAAGCCAACATCGCCAGGGCGTACCGAACGCACCTACGGATGAGAGAGCGCAGGCCCTGGCGCTCACCGATCCAGCGGACAAACGGCACCAGGCTCAACAGGATCTGCTGGGGCGAGGCGCAACATGCCAGGGCGTTCAGCATAGCGGCACGATTGATATGGTGTGCTACCGGCCCCCGCGGAGTCTGCAGGATGAACCACAGGAAGATGTTGCTGCAGAGGGCGGTAAGCATATAGGTTTCCGGAAACGACGCGAATACCCAGGTAGCTCCCGAGACACCGTAAAGCACCGCGAAAGAAACCGCCTGTTGCTCATTGGCGCCGCTCCTCAGAAACACAAGCCGGGCCACACACACCGATACGGCACCCAAAAGCGCCACGGGGAATACCATCCGGAGGTTGTACGCAATATCCGCCGGTGCCCAGGAAAAGAGCGGTCCGGCTAGCCAGTACAGACCGCTGACTACGATGAAAAGAGGATGCTTCTCCATTAGATTGCGCCCGCGCCCGCCCTGGTAGGCATCGAGCATATCGTCCGCGCCAAAGATCAGCGACGAAACGAAGCGTTCTGAGAAGACCGGCAGGGAGAGAGTGTATACACAGAAGAAGACGGCGAAGAGTAACCAAGGAATGAGCTTTGACTTACGTGCGGGGACGGCCGTTAGGCGCGTTGCCGCAAAACGTTCCAGGACAGACGGTTGCATGGTTCCCCCAGGCCTTCCCTGAATGAAGTGCAGCAAAGGTTCCCGTTAGCACCCAGGAAAGCTGTCGGATCAATAGATTATCGGGACTATACAGCGACTCCCTATTATTTGCAAGCGGAAAGAAGGAGGGTTAGATACAGATCTAACAGTCAACCGGAATAATCCGCGCCGGAGTCTGGATAAGTCTCAGGGATGAGAGAAGATTCGAAATTGTTGAAGTTTTACCTCAGCGAGGAGACTGCAGCCTAGCGCCGGGATCGTTATAAAGTGTTATCAATTGCCTGCGGGCGTGCCACAACAGGAGCGTACTCAGTAGCAGCGGCGCACTCTTAAGAATCGCGGCCACCAGCACGGAGGGCACGCTATGCAGTTGCAGATGGTCGCTCAACCACAGGATCAGGACCACGTTCTGAGTTGCCGCGAAGCCGCACACCAGCACGAGCAGCCTAATTTGCGCCCGCTCCAACCCCGGCAACAGAGCCAACAGGTAAGCCACCGGAAGAAAGAGGACCGAAAGGTAATGCTCCCAGACGATCGGCATCAGCGCCACACCGGCAGTGACGGCTGTTAGGAATAGCCAGTGCAGGCGCGCTCCCTGGGACACAACTCCGCGCCGGCCGCGGAGCCACGCCACAATTAACAACGCTGCGGCCAACAGCCGGACAGCTAAACCCAGTGCCCGCCATAGGGAGCTTGGCCCAACCACCACATACAGATTATCGGCGAACACGCTCAGGCTGCTGTTGTAGGTCCACGAGCTGATCTTCTGCTCAGTGATATGTTGCAGGAAACTCTGGTGGATCCGCCAGCCCATCGCCAGAACCGAGAGAGCGCCGGCCGCCATGCCGCACCCCGCGGCATACAGAAAGAAGCGGACCCCCGCCAGCACCGCGAGCACCGCTAACACCAGCACGAAGGCAGGCTTGATGGCGACCACTGAAACGAGGGACACCGCCGCTGCCAGCAGACGACCGCTGGCGAGCCAGCCAAGCGCCAGGACGAAGCCGAGGCACAGCGTCGGAGTCGTTTGTCCGCCCACCCGGAAAATGGTCCAGAACGGCTGGAACAAAGCCGCGGCTACTAGAAACAAACACTGGTGCTGGCTGCGCGTTAGGCCCGCCCGCGCCGCCACCGGCTGGTGTTGCCGGTACAGGAACCAGAGCGCCAGCAGCAGCGCCAACGTGTTTTGAATCTTGAACGCCATCAGCCCAGCGCGCGGAGAGAGCCATCCTAAAGGCGCCAGCAACACAGCGGAAATCGGAGTTCCATAGTAGGGCAGGTGGCCTTCGGCCGGCTTGCCTTCGATCAGCACCCGTGAATTGTAAAGGTCGGCAGTCTGTCCGGCTACGATTTTGTGCCCCGCATCGTAAAAATTGGCAAAATCCCACCCAGGACCGGCGGGAATCAGGATAGCCAGAACCATGCCGATGCCCAACAGAAGCAGCACGCCCCGGCTAATGCGATCGCACACGGAATCCGGCGGAAGCTTCGCCATTACCGTCTGGCCTGCGTTCCCGCCAGACCGAAGACAGACACGGCGGCATTCTGAAACAGCGCCGGCCCATAGAGACTGGTCAGCCTGTCAGCGTTGTCAGGCCTGTATGAAGCAACAAAGATAGGGCGGCCGAGTCGAATCAGATACTCGCGCTGCGCCCGCGTCAGTTCCCTGCCCCGGGTCGCATCACCCGCCAGTTGCGCGCGAAGTGCCGCATCGCGATTGGGCGTGGTCAGGTAATTTGGCAGGTCCGTGAACAGCATACGCGCGGTCATCGCGGGAAGTTCCGAGGCGTTGCCCGACATTTTGACGGCTGCCGCGGAGTCCACGATGAAAATGCTAGGGCGCGGAGTCGCTCGCTGGACCCAGTCGTAAAAGTGCTGCAGATCGTCCGCCGGGATACGGGACACCTTTGAAGCCGCGAAGGCGATGGGCATGGCCGGGCGGTTGGCATAGGCAAATAGCGTGGCCATAGTGACTGGCACAAACAGCGCCAGGATCAGGGCAGCGCGCGGCCGGGAGATGTAGGCCGCCAGCGCGCCCGCCGGTACCGCCAGCAGGCATTGCGCGGCATTGCCCAGATTGTGCTCATTGCCCTCGGGCAGATGGACCACCGCCAATATAGCCAGCAGCACCGTTCCGGCAAGCGCGATTGTCGTGAGTTGAGGATTCGCCGCCTTGCGTGCGCCCATCGCGGCGAATGCCACCAGCGCAACGAAGTTGACCCCAACGATCACAGGTCCCATTGCCGTGCGCAGACCGACCCCTCCGCCGCCTGAAACGCGAAAGAACATTTGATAATAGGTCGGCGACGCGAGCAGCGCCCCGAGCCCGCCGGCCACGCTCAGCAGGAACTCCGGCCGCCGGCGGAGGAGGATCGATGCCAGCCCCATCGCGCCCGCAACGGCAATTCCGATCAACGGATTCAGCGCCGTGACCGCGGCCGAGACAGCCGCAATTACAACGCCGCGACCCACTGTGGGTCCGGGCTGCAGCAGCAGGTAAAGCAGCAGCATCATCCCGGCCAGAGCCGGAGCGCGGGAACCAATATCGAAGAACCAGACCAGGTCCATTCCCTGGCGCCAATCACCGCCCAGGTACATGGCGCCGAGCAGCGGCTGAGTCATCAGCCGGTCAGCCTGGACGTTGGAGACGAACGTGGTTTCCACCGGCCCGGTCCAGTGCTCCACCAACGCTTCTCCGCGCACAACATTCTTGGCCGCCGCAATCGCCGGACCCAGCGGATTTAGCCCGCACAGTGCCAGACACGCGATCGCCACGCCCGCGGCGGCAGATCGAAAACTGCGTCTGCCGATCACCCCGGCAACGACCACCAGCATGGCCAGGCTGGCCCAGGAGATGAGTTGAAAAGTAAGTAGCAAGTTGAGCCGTAGCGTGTTCGAAAGCCAGTAGCCGGCCAAGTGATAGAACCAGTAATAGGGCAGCGGTTCGCCTGCGAAGAAGGGGTTTTCGGGGGGAAAACTATGTGCGAAACTGTTGGCGATACCGGCATGCAGAAAGCCATGCCAGGAGCCGAGCAGGCGTGGATTCCAGGCGAATAGCCATGCCAGGACACCCGCGCACGCGGTCAGCACTGCCCATGTCGCGGAGGAACCTTCGCGGACACTCGGTTTAACGGGCCGCATAGCCTAAGGATTTGAGACGGTCCACCGTGTCGCGGTCGATCTTCTGCGGCAGGCGCAGATTCGGCCCCACGCGGCGCGACGCTTGGAGCACGGCGCGGCTTCTGATACTCAGTCGTTCGGCAGCCTCGCGCGAGACCTCTTCCCGCGGATCATAGAGGTTCTTCGCTTCCGCCGGATCCAGCTTGAGGTCGTAAAGTTCCGGGGTGCCAGAGGAACCCGCAATGTACTTCCGTGAGGTGGAGACGATGCCCCTGATGGTGCGGTCGAAGCGGGTGCTGTTGGTGAAGTAGGCACGACCTCCCGGGAAGGATTCGGCAAGCACTTCGCGATCCTCAGGGAGTCGCTCGGTGAGGCTTTGACCAGACAAATATTCGGGCACGGGCAGACCGGCGGCGGTCAGCACTGTGGGCATGAGGTCCACACTCGCCGCCGGTTGATCGATCGTGCCCTTGCGGCTCGCGCCGGGGTACTTGATCAGCAGCGGCACGTGGATCTGGTCTTCGTAAAGTGAGAGGCCTCCGTGATCGAGTTGATTGTGCTCCCCGAGGGCTTCACCGTGGTCGGAAGTGACGATGACGAGCGAGTTCTCCCAGAGACCCGCCGATTTCAACCGTGCGAAGAGAGCGCCTAGCTGCGAGTCCAGGTATGCTATCCCCGCGTCGTACTGCGAAACCAGGTGGGCGCGTTCGCTGGTGCCGATCGCGCGGTCCTTGCCGACCACATCCAGGTACGTGGCGATGTAGCGTGATTCGGTAAACGCACTGTCGCGGCCTGGAAAGAGGTCACGGTAAGGAACCTGCGGGATGTAGGGGACGTGCGCGTCCATGTAGTTAACAAACAGGAAGAACGCACGGTCGCGAGGACGTTGTTCGAGCGCGTCGTAGACGGACTGATTGATGGCTTCGGCGCCGCGCGCCACGCGATCCCATCCGGAGGTGGGGACGAAACGCACCGCCAGGTCCCGTAGGCGGCCGCGCAGCCAGGCCGGGGAGAGCGGCGCCAGTTTCACGGCGGGTAACCGCTGATCCCAATAGGTGAAGCCGCGATTGAGCCCGAACGCGATACTCAGGTAGCCGCCATTAGCGATGACGCCGCCCGTCCAGTAGCCGCGATCGCGCAGCACGCCGGCCAGGGTATCGTAGCGGTTATCGAGCGGGACGCCTAGACGCTGCTCTTTCGAAAAGTGCGCGCCATGCTGGCTGGGGTAGAGGCCGGTAAAGAAGGAGGCGTGCGTGGGTAGGGTCATGTCCCCGCTGGAGATGGCGCGGGTGTAAACCTCACTTTCCCCAGCCAGCTCTTTTAGATGCGCAGTGGTATTTCTGGCGTAACCATAGACCGAGAGGTGGTCGGCGCGCACCGTATCCAGGCTGATCAGGATTACGTTAGGCCCCTTGGCGGCAACCGAAACCGCCGGCGCGCCCGGATCCCGATACGGAGACGCATGCAGCATCGCGGTCACACCGCAGACGGCGATTCCCAGCGCGCCGCAGGTGGCCAGGTCCCGCCCCGGGAAGGGTCGCTTCCTTTTGCCGGCAAACCAGGCCAGGATCCAGAGGCTGATAATGGCGAGAGCTCCGTACAGCGCGATCGCCCCCCCCCTCGCCGGTCCCAACCATTCGGACAAAGCCAGCGAAATCAGGTAGGACCCGGCCGGCAACCAGGCGGCGGAAAACTGTCGATGACGCACCTCCGCATCGTACGCACCCAGCGCGCGAAGGTTAAACAGGATGACAAGAATAAGGTTTACAACCAAAATTATGGGAGTGCCGACCCAATTTCGCCATAGTAGGAGCACATTGGCCAGCAGGACAGAACTCAGCACCAGGGTATTCAGAGGCTGTAAGACCCCGGCTCCGCCCGTTTCCCGCCAGGCTGGTACGAAACGAGTTGCCAGCCCGCAAGCGACTCCTATCGCCGCGCCAAGCAGGGCATAAACAAGGAGGAGTACGAGATTGAATGGCGCGTCGTAGGCCCTATACTCGTAACCGGCCTTCAGAAACCAGGGAAACACCGCCATCCCGCTCAGTTCGATTACTCCATATGTCAGCCAAGCCGTTATACCCCAACATGCTCCGGCGATCAGGGACGACTTTGGCGTTGAGGATTCAGGCATAATCGGTTGCGAAGTGATTCGGGTCGCTGTTAGAGCACGAGCGATTCCAACCAGCCTATCCGCGCGCCGACATTCACCCTTAGTACTAATGGTCCTACGAAAAATTCGGCAGTTCCTCCGGTTTAGCCGCTGCGGGCTGCACTGGTCCTTGCCTTGCACTTACGGGGCGAACGAACTACCTATGACCGGCACCGAGCGACCATCAGATCGGGATCGACAACTGCGGATTGTGATCTTTTCCGGAGGGCGCGGGTCCAACGTCCTCTCGAAGGAATTGCTGCGCGACTCACGGATCTCTCTGACCCTCGCGATCAACGGGTATGACGACGGTCTTTCGACCGGGGAGATCCGTCGGTTTCTTGGCGAGTCCCTGGGGCCTTCGGATTTCCGGAAGAACGCCCACTGCCTGGCGGATCAACTGAATACGTGTCCCAAGGAACTGCTGGAAGTCCTGGATACGCGCATTGCGGAAGGTACGGATCGGACGCAGGGCTGGGCCATATTAAGGGGCTTAGGCAGGCACCTGGATCGCAAAACGGCGGAATCCCTCGTCGCGGTGATCCAACCGTTTGAGGAAGAGCTCGCCGCCACCGGACGGCCGTTCGAATTCGGGGATTGCAGCATAGGGAACATCGCGTTTGCGGGATGCTTCCTGGCTGAGGCCCGTGATTTCAACCGGGCGGTGGACCGCTACTCGGCACTGGTCGGCCTGCCGGCCGGCCTGATCGAGAACGTCACAACCGGCGCCAACGCTTTTCTGGTAGCCATCGATAACAGCGGCCAGATTCTGGCGAGCGAAGCCGATATCGTGGACAAGAAGCGCCACAATCGCATCGCCGAGCTGTTTCTTGTGTCCGAGCCTCCCTCCGAAGAAGAAGTTGCCCTGTGGACCGCGGCGGGCGTCGATGCCAGCCGCCGGCACTTGGCCGCGCGGAGCGTCACCCTCACGCCGAACCCGAATCTGCTGGCCAGGCTGCAAGATGCCGATATCATCGTCTACGCGCCCGGAACCCAGCACTCCAGCCTGTTTCCTTCTTACCTGACTCCTGGCGTCGGCACGGCCATCGCTCAGAATCTGCGGGCCTACAAGATCCTGATTACCAATCTGGAAGGCGATGCCGACCTGGCCGAATCGAGCGCGGTCGAGATCATTGAACGCGCGGTTTTCTATCTCCGTGAAAAAGGCCGCCTGTCGATTGCGGCGCCTTGCCTGATCACCCACTACCTGATCAACGATCCCCAGCCCTCCGAAGAACGCGACGCCTATCTACCCCTGGGCCTTGTGGAGACAATCGAAGATCCGCGCCTCGTGCGCATTGGGAATTACGAAGACGGCGTCACCGGCCGCCACGATGCTTCCAAGCTCCTGCAGCCGTTCGTCCGCTCATTTTTGAAGGATCGCAGCCTGCGCATCGGAATCCTGCTGCTGGAATCGAATTCCATCAACAAGATCAGCCAGACGCTGATCGAAATGGTGCGCAGCGATTTCGAAGATCTCGATGTGGAGACCACGGTTTTCTATGAAAGCCCCGATTCGCTCCCGGCGGATTTCTTAAGCTGCCTGCCGTTTAAGGCCACCAATCTATGGGGGCGCACGGCTTCTTCCGGCAATCCCTGGGACACCTTCGATTCTCATTCGTTCGATTACATGGTGCTCTTTGAATCCTCCGGCATGTACAAAGGGGAGGACATCGTTTTGCTGGTTGCCCAGTTGATGGCCGGCCAGCTCGATGCCGTGTGGGGCAGTCGCCGTTTGTCGGTGGCCGACATTCGCCATGCCTACCGCTTGCTTCACCACAACGCCCCCATTCATGGAGCCCTCAGTTACATCGGCAGCCACGTGCTCAGCCTGGCGTGCCTGTTCCTCTATGGCCGGTATTTGAACGATACGCTTTCGGGCGTGCGCGCCATACGCACCTCGATCCTGCGGAAATACGCCCTCGACCCCAAGCATCCGAATGTTAATTTCCAGATGCTCTCGGTGTTATTGCGCCTGGAAGCGGAAGTCATCGAGACGCCCGTCCGTTACTTCCCCATCTCCCCCGAGAAGGTGAAGCGCACGTCGGTCGGCGAAGGCCTGGCGGCACTTTGGACGCTTGTCCGGCATCGCTTCACACGCCGCATGGCCGCCAGTACAGAGGCGGATGTCCAATCTGTAGTCGAACTGCTCCCCATTGCCACCAGGCTCAGGAAATCCTCCGGGGCTCGATGACCTTCCTCATCTTCGATATGGATGGCGTCCT
>JBDTPR010000003.1:0-37478 GCA_039932635.1 Candidatus Solibacter sp. | reverse complement strand
AGGGCGACCACCGAATCGGTGAGTGTGCCCGCGAAGCGGTCGAACGCAGGGTCGCCGGTTTCGTTTTCGAAGTGCGCCACCGCGATCCGCCTGTCCGCGGGACGCGACCTCTTGATGACGGCAAAGGCCAGTGCCGCGACCTCTACCGCGCCGGCAATCCCGAGTACGTACATCGTCCGGCGGCTGAGTGATCGGCGGGCTTCGATTGGCGGCGGGGCCGGCCCGGCGTCGGGCGGATTTACTGGCGGATCCGTCGGCGGATCCACGGGCGGAGCGGGCTCGGAGATGGGCGCAATGAACTGGTAGCCGCGCTTGGGCACGGTCCGGATGAAAGCGGGAGACTCGGTGGAGTCTCCCAGTGCATTCCGCACCTGGGCGATGGCGAAGTTCAGGCCGCGATCGAAATCCACCGTGGCGCCGTCCGGCCACAGCGCGTCGTGCAGCGATTCACGGGTAACGACCTCACCGCGCGCGGCGATCAGGATGGCGAGGAGTTTGGCTGGCTGGGCCTGGAGACGGACCGTACGCCCCTCGCGAAGTAGTTCGCCTGTGTCCGGATTGAATTGGAAGAGGCCGAATCGTCGGATGGGCATGACAGAACGTCTTCCATTCTGCCATAGCGGACGCAAGTTAGTCGTCGCTCGCTTACCGCGCCGGTCTACTGTTTCGAAGTGCCGCGGGCTGCCGGCGGCGGCAGTGTGCCGCCTTCGGCGAGGGTCTTCATGTTTTGCAGCGCTTGCATGAACCTGGTTGTCCTGGACGCTTTGTCCTTCTCGCGAGCCGCGTCGTCGGCCAGCATCGAATTGTCAAAGACCAAGGTATAGACGAGTTTCGAAGTGGTTGCGGTTAGGGGTCGCGCCTCCAGCGTGCCGTGATAAAGGTTGTAGGGCCGCCCCTCCCTCACGGGCTGAGTGTAGGTGTAAGAAAGCTCCGTCTTTCCAACCAGCACTTCGTTGCCTACTGTCCGGATTGCGCCGATTTCGCCGTCAATGCCCGAAGTAATCGTGCACGCGACCTGCAGCCATTCGCCGATGTCGCAGTACTTGCCGATGCGCTTCCACGCTTCGGCGGCTGAGCGGTTGACGGTGATTTCCATGGGGATGGCTGTGTAAGTTGGATGCGCGACCACGATTCCACTAACGCTGGCAGGCGTGGCCTGGGCAGGCACGGCGGGGGCCTGAGCGCTAGCGACCTGTGCGAGGCAAAAGACTGGGACGGCGAAAACAACGACCATTTTTCCGGGAGACTTCAACATGCAAGACAGCTTAGCACCCCGCCCGCGGTTGCGGGCTTGTCCGCAGGCTGCAGGGGTCTTGTGTCCAGTGCCAGGTAGAGTCTCACTATCTCTCGCGCTCAGTTCGTGATAAATCAAGTCACTGGCTGAAAATGTATTATCGCGAATTGTCTCTGTAGTTTGCTAATCTCAAGTCACTGCAGGTGAAAGGAGATTTGTGCGAAGACAAATCGAGAATGATGTACTAGAGATGGCACTCCTCGGATATAAGGCAAAACGCGAGGAAGTCATCGGTAAGATGGCCGAGATTGAGGGAATGTTGCGGGGAAAGGGACGAGGCGCATCAGCCTTCGGCGCGGATTCAGCGACGCCGGCAACCGCAGCCAAACCCAAACGTAAGTTGAGTGCGGCCGGCAGGAGAGCCATTCGCGAGGGCGTGAAAAAGCGATGGGCGGCATTTCACGCAAAGGCCGGTGCGCCTAAAACCGTGAAGCAGGTGCCGGCAAAAGCGAAGCGGGTGTTATCCCCGTCCGCAAAGGCGAAGTTGACCGCAAACCTGGCGTTGGCGAGGGCGGCCAGAGCCAAGAAAAGGGCCTCACAGCAGACTGCGTAACGGCGCGACAGATTAGCTGCAAGCATCGCCGGAGCGCCCGAAATTTATCAAATGGTGGGTCGCGTCGAGTGCAACGCCCGAGGTGTGTCTTAGGTCAACACGATGGAAGACGAGGCCGCGAAGGCGATTCGTAGTGGCGACGTGGCCGCCTTAATTTTGCTGCTCTCGCGGAGTCCCGCGGCCGTGCACACTCGTAGGGACGGGCAGAGAACGTTGCTTCACGTTGCCACGGACTGGCCCGGACATTTTCCAAACGTCCGGGAAACCATCAGGGCGCTGGCCGATCGCGGAGCGGATTTGAACGCTCCGTTTCTCGGCAAGCACGCGGAGACGCCGCTTCACTGGGCGGCGAGTTCCGACGATTTGGACGCGTTGGATTGCTTGATCGATCTCGGCGCGGATATAGAGGCGCCGGGTTCGATTATTGGCGGTGGTGCGCCTTTGTCGGACGCCGTTGCGTTTGGCTGTTGGCAAGCGGCACACAGACTAATCGAGCGTGGCGCCCGGGCAAACATCTGGCAAGCGGCGGCACTAGGCCTGATGGATCGTATCAGGGAGCACTTTGCGCGCGAGACCAAGCCCGCGCCGGCAGAGGTGACCAACGCGTTCTGGAATGCCTGTCACGGGGGCCAATTGGAGTCGGCCAGCTACCTGCTCGCGCAGGGTGCCGAACTGAACTGGATCGGACACGACCATCTAACGCCTCTGGCCGCGGCTGTGCGCAAAGGTCACGAGGATGTAATTGCCTGGCTGCGCGGCGAGGGCGCAGTCTAGCCGGCATGCGAACAACTCTTAGACGATCGACTACTCAATTGATTAGTCGCCGGCGGCATCCGGTTGCAGGATGTGCAACACCGGAGGAGATGGGGCACTCGGGGCGTCCCAACCGTCCGGGAGGTCGCCGTTGTCCTCGCGCAGGTATTTCCAGTGCTGCGGTTTTATCGTGGCCAGCAGCTCCTTACGGCTCTTCACGGCTAGCGGCTTGCCGGGATAGATCTTGCCCATCTTTTCCATCAACCGCTCCGGGAAGGCGTTGGTGAACATCAGTAATGGCCAGGTGAAGGCCGGCCCATTGGTCTTGCGAAGCTTCCACAGCCAGAGAAAAAAAGCGCCGATGCGCCATGCCGGCGGGCCCCACCAGCTACGCAACGCCACGTCGATGCTCATCTTCCAGCACTTCATCAGGATCTGCCACTGCAGCGCTGTCATTTCGCGGCTCTCGATGACGCCTTTTTGGGTGGCCAGGCGGGTGTCGTGCAGCGGTGTGAAAATCGATGGGACGAAGAAGGCGAAGAGGCCGCGGCGCTCCACTTCGTGGATCAGGTCGAGCGTGGCCATAGAGTCCGCGTCGGTCTCCCCGGGATTGCCGATCATCAGGGTCATGACGGGGAACCAGTTGTTACGGTTGAGAATAGTGAGGCCCTGAATCACCACGCTGGGCCATTCCTCGATCGGAAACGGCGCCGATTTACCCGCCATGATCTGCTTTGCCATGCGTACAGAACCGGTCTCCAGACCGATCAGCGGCGAGAGGATGCGCGCCTCGGGATGAGTGCCCATGTGGGGCAGCTTGACGGGACTCTTGTCGAGCATCACGGAGGACAGTTGCTCGATCAAATTCGGGTCCACCACTGCCGGCGCCATGGTGGCATGGCTGAGCAAGTGGTGGTTGACGCCCGGCGTGTTGACCACGTCGGAGAACAAGTCAACCAGAGCTTCGCGATTGGGGAAATAGAATGGCGTACTGGTGCGCACCTGCCCCCAAATAAACATGTCCTCGGTCGCGAGGGAGATAAGATCATTGCCTTCGCGAACGTTGGAGCGCACGGCTTCCAGAATCTTTTCCCTCGGGAAATCGATCTGCGGGTTGAGGTCCGGCAGGCAGAACTGGCAGCGTCGCCCGCATCCGGTTGTCATTTCCACCACGCCGAAGGTGGTGCGCCGGTCTGGCGTCAGCAGGCCCTCGCGGGAGTCTGGGTGTTTCACATCCACGAAGCGGGGCAATGCCTCGCCGCGGATTGCCTGATGAAACAAGTCCAACGCCTGCGACGATTCGCTGCGTCCTTCGACTACGCAATCGACGCCCAATTCCTGGTAGCTGTCGGTCTGCGAGATTTGCCAGCCGCCCGAGCCCCCCACCATCACCTGGAAGGTAGACCGGTTCGGATTCTCGCGGAGTGCACGGAATAACTGTTTCGCATAGTACGAATTGATGGTCTCGCGCGAGGTGCCGAAGACGGAAGCGTAAACACCGGCCGCGAAGGTCACTCCCAGCGGATTGTGGGTGGAAACTCCGACAACGCGCGTTCTCGGACCGATGAAGCGCGCGAGATCGTCGGGGTAACAACAGGCGATGTCCTCGGCCGCAAATTCGCGGAGGAGAGATGCTTCCACCAACCTGATGCCCGCTGGCATGTAGCGGGCCGACCCATCCTGATCGCGGTCCACTTCGCGCCACTTGGGATACTTCTGATCGATGACTTTCTCCATGCGTTTTGGCATGGAAGCCATGGCCATCTGAATGAAGTATCCGGCGTGATCGATGGTTTCGGTGAGTGGGGCCGTCAAAACGATCAACTTACCGCCACCCGCGGGCCCGGCTGTGTCCGCGGCATGCGTGCCCTCTTGCGTAGCTGAACTCATCAGGACTCCCTCTGAATGGATCTCAAATAGGGCTACGGCAGCTTCCCAATCTAGCTGTTATACCAGATGCGGGTCGGGAGTCGATTGAGCGAAACGTCCTCTACTTCACGGTCGTCAGGACCGTCGATCCGGGTTTCAGACTGTCGCCGCCGGCAGTTACTTGTATTTTGCCGGGCTGGCCTTCTTTGGTTCGCACAATCAGCATCGCTTTGCCGTAAAAAAGGTGATGCTGGCTGCCCTGGAAGGATTCATAAGATGTCTGGTCGCCGTTATCGATACCCGCGATCTCGCCCGGCCCCTGAAGTTCGAAACGCACAAGGTTGTCGGCGAGTGGCGCGGGATTACCCTGCGCGTCCACCGCCTCGACGAGGATGTAGGCGAGATCCTCTCCGGTTGCCGCCAACGAGTTCCGGTCGGGCGTGAGTCGAAGTGTCGCCGCGGGTCCCGCGGTGCGTATTATCGATTCACCAAGCTTGGCGCCGGCCTTGTAGGCCACTGCCTTCAGTTCGCCGGGTTCGTAGGTGACGTCATCCCAGCGGAGGCGATATTTGTACGAAACGTCGTAGTAGCCAGCGACGTTGCGCGCCTGATACACGCCGATCTCGCGGACCGATGCCGTCCCATTGTTGGGCAACTGCGTAAACTCGATGCGCAGGTAGCGACCGCGGCCGTCCATTTCGAGACTGGCGGGCGCCGCGCCACCGCCGCCGAAGCCCCCTCTGCCGCCCCCGGCCGTGCGCGCCGCGACCGTTGCCACAGTGGTCCACGCCGCGCCGTCGTTCGACACCTTCACCCGATATCCGGCGCCGTTGGATTTCGACCCTAGGGTGACGTCCACCTGCTTCAGCGCCTGCACCGCGCCCAAATCGATCTGGAGCCATTGGTTCTCTCCGGCCGCATCCGCTGTCCACTCGGTGGCGGGGTTCGCGTCGAGGGCCTGGTTCGCGGTGGCGCCGGAACTGGCGGTAGCGGCCTTCCCGCGGGCGTCGTTCGCAGGCTTCGGCGGCACGGTGCCTTTCGTGCGCCGTCCCAGCGACTTGCCATTCAGAAACAACTCGGCCGAATCGCCGTTGGTGTAGACATACACGGGGACGCTCTTGCCCACTCTGTCCGGCCAGTTCCAGTGCGGCAGAATGTGGATGGTGGTCGCTTCGGGGCGCCAATGGCTTCGATAGAGGTAAAAGCGGTCCTTCGGAATTCCGGCGAGGTCGACGATGCCGAAGTAAGAACTACGGGCTTCGCGGCTCGGCGCGGGCTCTCCGAGGTAATCGAAGCCGGTCCACACGAATTCACCGGCCACGAAACGGTCTTTCTCCATGAGGGCAAACTCGGCGTCCGCGATATCGGAGTAGCCCGCGGCGTTGAGATCGTAGGAAGAGAGATACTGCGTGCCCGCCGTGTAATCGGTCTTCGCGTTCGGCACGGGGAAGGCATAGAATCCGCGCGTGCTGAAGGCCGAAGCGGACTCGCTATAGAGAATGGGCTTGTCGGGATACGTCGCCCGATAATTATCGTAGCGGTGCGCGTAGTTCCAGCCCGTGAAGTCGAGGGGATCGTACACCGCCTGCGACACGGTCTCCGGGGTGTGGCAGGCAATACCCACCGGACGCGTGGCATCCTGCTTCAGGACCATGTCGCGCGTCGCAGCCAGGCGTCCGAAAGACATGCCGTCGCGGCTTTCGTCCACCGAGGTTCCGATCTCGTTGCCTACCGACCATACAAAGACGCTGGGATGATTGCGGTCGCGCCGCACCATGCTGGTGATTTGCCGCTCCGCATTGGGCAGCAGGCCCGCTACGCCATCCACGTTGTCGCCGGTGGCGTTCCATTTATCGAAGGCTTCGTCCCAAACAAAGAGGCCCATGCGGTCGCAGAGATCAAGCAGTTCGGGCGCCGGCGGATTGTGGCTGGTGCGGATCGCATTGGCGCCCATGTCCTTCATGATTTCCAACTCGCGCTGCATCGCGCGCAGGTTGAAGGCCGCGCCCAGCGCGCCCAGGTCGTGATGCAGATCCACGCCGTAGAGTTGAATGCGCTTGCCATTCAGGTAGAAGCCGTCATTCGCCGTTAGCTGGAAGGTGCGAATGCCAAAAGCGATGGTCTCTTTGTCCACCACCTCCGCGTCGCTCCGCACCGTCACTACCGCGGTGTAGAGGTTCGGCGTGGCCAGGTCCCAACGTTGGGGGCGGGGAACCAGCAACTGCTGGTCGAAGCTGACGCTGCCGTTCGCCGGAGCCGGGCCGCTCTTGGCGCCCGTTACTACCTGCTTACCCGCGGGGTCCAGTAACGCCACCTCAAGGGTGAGATTTCGGGCCGCCGCCTGATGGTTCTCCACGGAACTCTGCACGCGTACTGTGGCGCGGCCGTCGCTGACCGCGGGCGTACTCACAAAGGTGCTCCAGTGCCCGATGTGTACGGCGCCCGTCACCGTCATGGTGACCTTCCGATAGATCCCGGCGCCGGGATACCAGCGTGACTGATGCTTCCGAGTGTCCACTTCCACCGCGATCACATTGGGCTGGCCGAAGCGAATGTAGGGTGTGGCATCCACGCGGAACGACGTGTACCCATAGTTCCACTCACCGGCCAACTGGCCATTGACGTAGACTTTGGGAAATGCCATGACGCCGTCGAAATCGAAGTACACGCGCTGTCCGGCCGCGCCCTGCGGCGTGAACGTCTTGCGATACCAGCCGACGCCCTGCCACGGCAGTTTTCCGGTGTTGCCGTTGCCGTTGGGATCGAACGGACCCGCGATCGCCCAATCGTGGGGCAAACGAGTGACCTGCCATTTGGAGTCATCGAAGTTTGGCTGTCTCACCGCCTCGGGCTGTTCGCCCTTGGTGAAGCGCCAGTCGCGATTGAAATCGTTCACCTCGCGCTGTCCGAACGCCAAGCCGGAGGTAAGCAGCAGCCCTCCGAGAGTCATGCGCCACATGGTACCTGTTGGAGTCATAGGAGATTCCTGATATTGAACTCCGATTTTAGCGGCTGGCGCTGCGGTGTCAACCCACCTAAGGGTGGGTAGGGGGCGGGATTACGTGGTAGCGGAGGGCGGCGCGGCCAAGTCAATGGCACGGCGCAGTTCGGAAATCAACGGTTCGAAGCTCTCCTGCTCGGGAGGCTGGAGCCGTTTGACGCGCGTGAGCAGTCCGGCGTAAACATCCTCCACGGCGGCGGCGAGCCGCGATGTTTCGCCCGGCAAGGCTTCCAACATATCGATCAGGCGGAAGCCAATCTCAATATCGGCCTCCACCAGTTCGACGAGAACCCGGTGTTCCGGGGTAGCTCCATAACGGCACGGCACACAGGGCCTGCTTTCTATACCGATGCGAGTAACTAGATGGCTATTATCTCTCAGGCGAGGTCGTAGCGATCGAGGTTCATCACTTTGCTCCACGCCGCCGCGAAGTCCTTCACGAACGCCTCCTTGGAGTCGTCACATGCATAGGCTTCCGCGAGCCCACGGAGCTGGGAGTTGGAACCGAAAACCAGGTCGACGCGGGTACCGGTCCACTTACTGGCGCCGGTCGCGCGATCGATCCCCAGATACACGCCATCGACTGTGGGTGAGGGCTGCCATTTGGTATTCATGTCGAGGAGGTTGACGAAGAAATCATTCGTCAGCGTCCCCGGCTGGCTAGTGAATACGCCGTTTTGGGACTGCCAGGCATTGGCATTCAGCGCGCGCATGCCGGCGACGAGAACCGTCATCTCTGGCGCGGTCAGCGTGAGCAGTTGGGCGCGATCCACAATGGATTCCTCCGGCGCCATGCGCAGGCCTTTGCGGAAGTAATTGCGGAAACCGTCGGCGGCCGGCTCCAGCGGGGCGAACGACGCCACGTCGGTCTGATCCTGCGAGGCGTCCGTGCGCCCCGGCGAGAAGGAAACCGCGACACTATGGCCGGCCTTCTTCGCGGCTTCTTCGACCGCCGCGCAGCCGCCCAGAACAATCAGGTCGGCAAGCGAGACCTTCTTGCCGCCGGACTGCGAGCCGTTGAAATCCTTCTGGATCGTCTCCAGTTTCGCAAGGACGGTCGCCAGTTGGGCGGGCTGATTGACTTCCCAATCTTTTTGCGGGGCCAGGCGAATGCGCGCGCCATTGGCGCCGCCGCGCTTATCGCCGCCGCGGAAAGTTGCCGCCGATCCCCATGCCGTTGCAACCAGTTGGGGAATGGACAGGCCGGAGGCGAGGATGTTGGCCTTCAGGGTAGCGATGTCCGCTTCGCCGATCAGTTCATGATCCACCGCGGGAACGGGGTCCTGCCAGAGCAGTACTTCGGCGGGAACCAGCGGACCGAGATAGCGCGAAAGCGGTCCCATATCGCGGTGGGTGAGCTTGAACCATGCCCTGGAGAAAGCGTCGGCGAAGGCCTGCGGATTCTCGTGAAAGTGCTTTGAGATTGTCGCGTAGCTGGGATCCGTCCTCAGGGCGAGGTCGGTGGTGAACATGATGGGGGCGTGGCGCTTCGACGGATCGTGCGCATCCGGTACGGTGCCGGCCGCCGCGCCGTTCTTGGGCATCCATTGCTGAGCCCCGGCGGGACTCTTGGTGAGCTCCCATTCGTAGCTGAAGAGGTTGTCGAAGTAGTTGTTGTCCCACTTCACCGGATTGGTGGTCCATGCGCCTTCCAAGCCGCTGCTGATTGTGTCGACGCCTTTGCCGCTGCCGAAACTGTTGGACCAGCCGAAGCCTTGGTCTTCGATGGAGCCCGCCTCGGGTTCGGGACCTACATACTTGCTGGGATCGGCCGCGCCGTGGGCCTTGCCGAAGGTGTGTCCACCTGCGATGAGGGCCACAGTCTCTTCGTCATTCATGGCCATGCGGGCGAACGTCTCGCGGATATCGCGGGACGCAGCTACGGGATCGGGCGTGCCGTTGGGCCCTTCCGGATTCACGTAAATCAGGCCCATCTGAACCGCGGCGAGATTGTTTTCGAGGTCCCGATCGCCGCTGTAGCGTTCGTCGGCCAGCCACTTACCTTCCGGCCCCCAGTAGATGTCCTCTTCCGGTTCCCAAACGTCGGGACGGCCGCCGGCGAAACCAAAGGTCTTGAGGCCCATGGAGTCCAAGGCGACATTGCCGGCGAGAATCATCAGGTCGGCCCATGAAATTTTACGGCCGTATTTCTGTTTGATCGGCCAGAGCAAGCGCCGGGCCTTATCGAGGCTCACGTTGTCCGGCCAGCTGTTGAGGGGCGCGAAGCGCTGGGCCCCGGAACCCGCGCCGCCACGGCCATCGCCGATGCGGTAGGTGCCTGCGCTATGCCAGGCCATGCGGATGAAGAACGGGCCGTAGTGCCCGTAATCCGCCGGCCACCAGGCCTGCGATGCGGTCATCAGTTCCTGCAGGTCTTTTACCACGGCATCCAGGTCGAGAGTTTTGAATTCTGCAGCGTAATTGAAATCCTTGTCCATGGGATCGGACAGGGAGGAGTTCTGAGTGAGAAGACGCAGGTTGAGCTGGTTCGGCCACCAGCTGGCATTGGCCGGTCCGCCCGCCGTGTGGCGGCGACCGCCGTGCGCTACCGGGCATTTGCCTTCGGTTGCCACGCTTTGCTCCTGAGTCGCGGGGACCGACGCCGCCGCGGTGGTGAGTTTATTGTCCATATATGTCCATCTTCCTTATGAATTATTCAAAACACTCTGACGACTTACTCTCGTTCATCCGGTATCGACCCGCTTGGATACTTTGCGCGCTGCCTGACGCGGAGCGCACTTGGCGCAAAGCCCCCGGAAAATCAGTTCGCATTCACGGAGAACGCGCTTACCGAGGGAATCCACGGCAGGCTTGGGCACATCGTACCAGGCAAGGTCTTCGACGTTGCCGCAGCGATCGCAGATGAAGTGGTGATGCCGCGTGCCTTTGGCATCGAACCGGGCGGCGCGTCCTTCCACGGCGACTTCACGCACCAGACCCACTTCCACCAGGCTACGCAGATTGTTATAGGTTGTGGCCCTGGAACAGCGCGGGTCCACGCGATTGACGGCTTCGAAGAGTTCGGCGGCCGTGGGATGCCGGTTCTGCTCCATCAGGAACGCCATCACCGCGAAGCGCTGCGGCGTGCACCGCAGTCCGCTCTCTTCCAAGGACCGTTTAATCGCGTCGGCGTCCATTCGGAGATTAGACTATATCTAATGTGAGATTTTGTCAAGAACTATGCGGGCCCAGAATTCCCCAAACGTCAAGCACTACAATGTGTCTGATGCTGCCACGCAGAATTGTTCTACAGGCGCCGCTTTTGCTCGCCGCAGCAGCCACACGCAATATGACGCTCAGCATGCACCAAACAACTTCCGCCGGGGCGGGGTATCGGAAATCGCTCGAAGGCTGGGCCAGGGCGGGTATCCGAAAGGTCGAACCAACCTCGCAGTTACTAACCGATTTCCTGAAGACCGGCACGCTGGCCGCCGCGAAGCGCATCCTGACCGATAACGGGCTCGAGGTGGTTTCCGGCGCTGTCGGCGTGACGGGACTCTGGGAGCCGAATCCCAAGTTCAAGGAGAATCTGGAGGCCTTCAAGAAGCGCTGCGAACAGTTTGCCGAACTGGGCGCCCCGCTGGTCTATTCGCCATGCGTCACCGCGGCGGCTTTCACGCCGGAGGACTATGGGCGGAGCCTTCAGAACATTCGGCAGGTAGCCGAAGCGGCCAGTCAGTTCCACCTGAAAGTCGCCGCCGAATTTGTGCGCAATTCCACGTTTCTGGCCGCCCTGCCTACTGCCTTGCGGCTGCATCGCGAGGCAGCGCATCCGAACTTCGGCATGCTCTTCGATTGCTATCACTTCTGGTCGGGGCCCAGCAAGTTCGAGGATCTGGACGGGATCAAGCCGGGCGAAATCATTCACGCCCATCTGAACGACACGCAGGATTTACCGCGCGAATTGCTCGACATGCAGTCGCGTGTGATTCCCGGCGATGGCGTGGCGCCACTGGCGAAGATTTTGCGCAAACTCCGGGAGAAGGGCTACGCGGGCCCGATGTCGGTGGAACTGTTCCTGCCGAAATTCCAGCAGGCCGACCCCTTCGAACTCGCCGGGGAGATCAAGAGGAAGTCTGAAACTTTGTTCAAACAGGCGGGCGCATAGTCTCGCTGGCGGTATATGGGGGTGAGTGTGAAGTACATGAAGCGAGTTCTCTCGGTGGGGTTCGCGGTCACGGCCGCTGCCGCACTTTATGCCGCTGCCGTACCCGATGGCAAACGGTGGTGGTCGTATGTGGAGGCGCTGGCCAACGACGGGATGAAGGGGCGCGACACGGGCAGTCCGGAGCACCTCAAAGCGGCCGAGTATGTGGCGGCCGAATTCGCCAGGCTGAACCTGAAACCCGCCGGCGAGAAGGGCTTCATTCAGCCGGTGAAGTTCAAGAGCCGCAAGTTGGTGGAGAGCGGCTCCAGTCTGGAATTGCTCCGCGGCGGCAAGGCGGAACGCCTGACGCTGGGGGAAGACGCCATGATCGGTGTCCGCGTGGATCCGGCGGAATCGGTGGAAGCGCCGCTGGTGTTCGCGGGTTATGGGCTGGTGGTGCCGGAGGCCAAGTTCGACGATTTCGCGGGCCTCGATTTGCGCGGCAAAATCATCGTGACGATTGCGGGCGGTCCGTCGGACATTGCGGCGCCTTTGAAATCGCATTACCAGTTCGTCAGTGAGCGGGCGCGTTTCCTGAAGCAAGCTGGAGTGGCTGGCTCGGTGGTTATCCAGAATCCGCGCACCGCCGATATTCCGTGGAGCCGCATGGCCACGGCGCGTTTCCAGGAGGCGATGAGCCTGGCCGACCCGGGGCTTTCCGACGACGCGGGTTTGAAGATCGGAGTCACCATGAATCCGGAACATGCGGATAAATGGTTCGCCGGATCGGGCCACGATCTTAAGGAATTGCTGGCGCTGGTGGATGCCGGCAAGCCGCTGCCGCGCTTTCCGCTGACGCCCACGTTGCGCGCCAAGGTGAAGGTGGAGCGTCGCGAGGTGGAATCGCAGAACGTGGTGGCCATCCGGCCGGGCAGCGATGCCACATTGAAGAACGAGTACGTCGTGCTCTCGGCGCATCTGGATCACGTAGGGGTCGGCGAACCGATCAATGGCGACCGCATTTACAACGGGGCGATGGACGATGCCAGCGGCGTGGCGTCGCTGCTGGATATCGCGGCCGCGCTGGACGAGAACAAGACGCAGACCAAACGGTCGCTGCTCTTCGTAGTGGTGACGGGAGAAGAGAAGGGGCTTCTGGGTTCGCGCTATTTCGCGGCGCATCCCACGGTTGCCTTGAATTCGTTGGCGGCGGACATCAATATGGACATGTTCCTGCCGCTTTACCCGCTGCACCTGCTGACGGTGTGGGGCCTGGGCGAGTCGGATTTGGGCGACACGGCGCGGCGCGTGTCGAAGTCGTTGGACGTGGAGGTGCAGGACGATCCGCAACCGCAGCGCAACGTTTTCATCCGCAGCGACCAATACAGTTTCATCCGTAAGGGCGTGCCGTCGCTCATGATGGCATTCGGGGCCAAGCCCGGATCCAAGGAAGAGCAGATCGCTAAGACGTGGTTGACCAACCGGTACCACGCTCCGTCGGACGATCTGAATCAGCCCGTGGATCTGAAAGCCGCCGGGCAGTACAACCGGCTGATCCTGACCCTGGCCGAAGGGGTGGCGAATAATCCGACGCGGCCGAAGTGGAAAGCGGATAGTTTCTTCCGCCGCTTCGCACATTGAAAGCTATGAAGTTCCCCGCTGCCGTTCCGGAAATCCCCGCGGCCAACGTCAACACGGCCGCGGAATACTATGTCGCAAAGCTGGGCTTCACGCTCGATTGGGGCGATGACGAAGGCGGCATTGCAGGCATCTCGCGGGGCGAGTGCAGACTCTTTATCACCAATCGCCGGTTCCGGGAGTCGTACGGTAATACGGGGCCAATCCTTTTCTGGCTCAATCTCAACAGCAAGGCTGAAGTGGATGAGCTCTTCGCCCGTTGGAAGGCGGCGCAGGCGAAGATCGTGGCCGAACCCGAGGACAAGCCGTGGAAGCTGCGCGAGTTTATCGCCGCGGACCTGGATGGCAACCTGATTCGCGTCTTCTATGATTTCCGGCTCGACCTGTAAAGGGCAGGCAATCGTTTGGAGTAGACTTGGCACATGGTACGCCAGATTGCTCCGGTGTTCTTTACGATGGACATTCCCGCTACGCTCGCCTACTACCGGGAGAAGCTTGGGTTCGAATGTCTCGGGACGTGGCAGGTTCCGCCGGTCTATGCCATTGTGGCGCGCGATCAGCATACGATTCACTTCCGCTGCGCCCAGCCGCCCACGCCGAATCCGGACAAGTACCGCGAAGAACTGCTCGACGCGTACGTGTTCGTAGAAGATGCCGACGCACTCTATGCGGAGTACGCAGGCCGGGGGGTGGAATTCATTCGGGAGCTTGCCAACACGCCCTGGGACTCGCGCGGGTTCGTCGTGAAGGACTGCGATGGCCGCCTCCTGGCTTTCGGTGCAAACCTGTAATTTCGCCGAGTGCGCTTGAGCCTGCTAAAATCGTTCCCGGCAATGACTGCTTCCCCCATTCCCGCCCACATCGCAGCCCTGGATCGGCCTGTGGACGCCCTAATGAAATGGTATGTATGCAAGGCTGCGATCACCACCGTTGCATTCCCGGTAACGATGCTCGTGCTTTACTTCCGGTACCATACGATGCGCTACAAATTCGATGGCGAGGGCATTCGGATGAGTTGGGGAATCCTGTTCCGGCACGAGATCATGCTCAACTATTCGCGCATCCAGGACATCCATCTACATTCCAATTTCGTGGAACGCTGGCTGGGCCTGGCACGCATCGAAATTCAAACCGCGGCAGGAAGTTCCAGCGCCGAGATGACTCTCGAAGGGCTTGCCGACGCAGAAGGAATGCGAGATTTCCTCTATTCACGAATGCGCGGCGCCCGCTACGCCCATCACCCGGCCAACCCACCGGATGGCTCCGCAATGGACCCGTTGGTAGGTGTCCTCACCGAGGTAGCTTCCGAGTTGCGAGCTATCCGGCAAGTCATCGGGCAGCGCGAGCCATGATAGGCGAAGGACCCGCATCCTGATATGGTCGAGTGGATCGAGCGTCGGATTCTCAGTTTGATGCGGGTGCCCGCCACACCGGATCCGCCGGAGGGTTCCGCCCAGTCAGTCCGGACCTTTCGTGCGGGCCGGAACTACTACCGGTGGAGGATGGTGATCTGGCTGATCGCCAATGCGAGCGCAGCCGCCGGCTTGTCCGTGGGGTTTCAGATTTCGGCGGGCGTGCTCCGCCAGTTACCCGGTTGGGCGCAATTGTTCGGCTACGCGTTCGAAGTGTTGGGCCTGGTAGTTTTCATTCTTTCGCTGCCCTTCACGTTATTCGAACAGCGTCTGAACTTCCGGCTCCGATGGTACATGGTTACCGACCGCAGTCTACGAATTCGCAGCGGCATCTGGAGCACCCAGGAACTCACCACCACCTTCGCCAATATTCAGGAGATCCGAGTCACCTCAGGGCCGCTTCAAAAACTCCTGGGACTGGCCGACGTTGAGGTCCACTCCGCTGGCGGCGGTGGGAAGAAGGGCGAAGGGGGCGGACATATCGCGCGGTTTGAAGGCGTCGATATCGCCAACCAGATCCGCGACCTGATCGTGGACCGTCTCCGTGACTATCGCGGCGCCGGCTTGGGCGAAACCGAACATGTGGCCCAGGCGGCGAACGTCGACGCTATTGCCGCCGCCAACACTGTGCTTGAAGAGGCCCGGGCTCTGCGCGCGGCACTTCAAAAGCATTAAGCGCCGAGTCATCAAAAAATAGGCCGTTTGCACCGAAATTGCCGCGCATAGCCAGCGATCCTTCACCAACCTCGATCAAGGGATAATAGATGTAAGCGGGCTGCGCCACAGGGCGCGAACCCGCGCAATTCTTAAGGATACTTTTGCACGATACCGACAATCACTGCGCCGCGGCGCCCACTGAGACCGAAGACCGGAACTTTCTGGAAGATCTACGTTCCGCCACGGAACTGCTGGAAGCCATCGCTGCTAACCGCGAACTTCTTCGCGATGTCCCCGACGACGAGCGGGAACGCTTCCATCGCGCCATCGCAGAGGCATATCTTCCCGACCCGGTGGCGCGTCGGCGCAGGGTGCAGGCCGTAGCCCGTGAACGTGTCACAGCCCGGCAGGCACGCGCTGAATCCGTCCTTGGCGAGACGGGGATTCGAGCGCTGCGCCGCAAACCCGAGTTCACAACGCCCAACATTTTCGCGCCTGAGAACTTCGAGCAGCAGGAGCGGGAGCGGGTGGCGGAGGTCGATCCGCAGCATTGCTACGTCTGCAAACAAAAATTCACCACGGTCCACCATTTCTACGATCAGATGTGCGCGTCGTGCGCCGAGTTGAATTTCAATAAGCGAACCGAATTGGCCGACCTGCGCGGCCGTGTCGCGCTCCTGACCGGCGGGCGCGTGAAAATCGGTTATCAGGCTGGCCTGAAGCTGTTGCGTGCCGGCGCGCATTTGCTGGTCACCACGCGCTTCCCTCGCGATTCGGCGCAGCGCTACTCGCGGGAACCGGACTTCAGCGAGTGGGGCCACCGCCTCGAGATCTTCGGCCTGGACATGCGCAGCCCTGGCAGCGTGGAGGATCTCTGCCGGCACGTGCTCGACACTTGTCCGCGCCTCGATTTCATCATTAACAATGCCTGTCAGACCGTGCGGCGGCCGCCGGAGTTTTATGCGCATATGATGGAGGGCGAACGGGCGCTCGATCATATGCCCGCCGAGGCGCGGCGCCTGCTGGGAGCCGGCAATGAGGCGTCTGGCAGCGTGGCGCCGCAATCGGTTCGGCTAACCCGGTCCGCGGAACTGTCGCAGGTGCCTTTGCTGGCGGAAGAACTGGTCAGCCAGAAGCATCTCTTCCCCGAAGGCTGTTTCGACCAGGATTTGCAGCAGGTCGACCTGCGCGGTCGAAATTCGTGGCGGCTGTTGATGGCGGAAGTGTCTTCCGTTGAGTTGCTGGAGGTCCAGTTGATCAATGCGGTGGCTCCTTTCATTATCAATGCGCGGCTGAAGCCCCTCATGCTGCGCACGCCGGAACGCGACAAGCACATCGTCAATGTGTCCGCCATGGAAGGCCAGTTCTACGGGCATCGCAAGACGACTCGCCATCCTCATACCAACATGGCCAAGGCGGCGTTGAATATGATGACCCGGACTTCGGCCACCGACTACTTCAACGATGGCATTCACATGAATAGCGTGGACACCGGCTGGGTGACCGATGAGGACCCCGCCCAGATCGCGGCACGCAAGGTTGTCGAACAGCGCTTTCACCCGCCGCTCGATATCGTGGACGGCGCAGCTCGAATTGTCGATCCCATCATTGCCGGTTTCAATACCGGGCAGCACGTGTGGGGAAAGTTCTTGAAGGATTATCGGGAAACAGACTGGTAGCCGCTCTGAAATCTCCCCTAAAGTTCCCGCTCCATTCCGCCGATCAAACTGCCGGATAGAATTTTCGAGATCGGATGGGTCGCTCGATGCCCCGTCCGTCAGAAGGAATCGCGGAATACATGAAGAAACCATGGACTCTCCTGGTCTTGTTACTGACGTGCAGCGCCGCCTGGGCCCAACAGTCCACGGCAGATGACGCTCTTGCCAGGTTGATGGCAGGGAACAAGCGCTACGTCCTGCACCAGGAACAACACCCGGATGCGTCAGTCGCACGCCGAAAATCGTTGGAGGCAGGGCAGCATCCGTTTGCCATCATCCTGGGTTGCGCAGACTCCCGGGTGCCGCCCGAGCTCCTGTTCGATCAGGGGCTGGGCGACCTTTTTGTGGTCCGGGTGGCGGGGAACATTGTAGATGACGCGGTCCTGGGCAGCATCGAGTACGCGGTGGAACACCTTGGCGCCAAGCTCATCGTGATCTTGGGGCACGAGAAGTGCGGTGCGGTTTCGGCTGCGATCGCGGCAGGACACGTCCCGGGACATATTGGATCGCTGGTTGACGCGATTCAGCCTGCAGTCGAAGCGTCGGCCAAAGAGCCGGGGGACAAGGTCCACAACTGCGTGATCGCCAACGTGCGTCGCGTAGCCGATCAGGTTCGCCATTCCGAGCCCCTGCTCAAAGATGCGTGCGAGAGGCATGAGGTCAAGGTCGTGGCGGCAGATTACGCTTTGGATTCGGGGAGGGTCACTCTCCTCGACACAGAACATAATTAGGTGGGTGACGGCACAACGCCCTTCACCGATCGGCCGGTCGCCGCTTGGGTGAGATTAGTGCAGCCGCGCTCAACGAACTGGCGATTGCCAGCGCGGCGGCCACCCACAAAACCGCACGATAGCCTTCGACGAAGGCCTCCTCGATTGCCCGCCGTCCACGTGGGTCCGCGGTTTGGGCCGCGGCCAGCTTGGCTCGCTCGGTCTCGATCTGCGCCCGGACTGCCGGCTCCAGGGCGAGGCGGTCCAGGCGTCGTTCAAGGCTTCTCTGGAAGACTCCGCTCAGCAGGACGCCGAACACTGCCACGGCCAACAGGCCGGCGACGCGTGAGACGGAATTATTGATTCCGGATGCGGTCCCCGCGTAGCGTTGGTCCACGGCGTTCATTACGGTAGTGGTCAGAGGCGCCACGCTGATGGCCATGCCGAGGCCCAAGACCAGCACCGCTGGAAAATAGGTGGTCCAGTAGGACCCGCCGATGGTCGTTCGGGCAAACAGTCCGAAGCCGCCGGCTGCGATCAACGGGCCCACAACAAGAGGCGCTTTCGCCCCGTATCGATCCAGGAGCCCGCCCGACCAACGGGACAGGGCGAACATTAACAGGATGAACGGCAGGAGCGCGGCGCCAGCCTGAGTCGCCGAATAGCCTTGTACCTGAATCAGATTCATCGGGAAGAAGAAAAGCACGCCGCTCAGTGCAGCGTACAGAAAGAAGGTGAGCAGGTTGGCTCCGCTGAAATTGCCCGAACGGAACAAATGGAGCGGAATCATCGGAGCCCTGGAGTTGGCCTCGACGTAAAGTAGGGCAATCAGGGCGAGCGCCCCCATGATGCCCGCGACAGGCGTCGATTCGATCAGGGCATAGACGAGTCCGCCGAAACCAATCGCTGTGAGCACGCCGCCCCGCCAGTCGAAAGGCTGACGTTGGTCGCCGGCCTGGCTTTCGGGCACCTTCCACCAAACCAAAAACATGACTGCCAGAGCGAGGGGAATGTTGATGAAGAACACCCACCTCCAGGAACCGTGCTCGGTGAACCAGCCACCCAACACGGGACCGATCGCCGCCGTGATCGAAGTGAAGCCGCTCCACGTACCGATGGCGCGCCCTCGATCCTCCTGGCGAAAATTGGCGCTGATCAGGGCCAGGCTGCCGGGTACCAGGAGCGCCCCACCAATGCCCTGCAAGCTTCTCGCAACGATCAAGTGCCGGAGATCCGGAGCCGCCCCGCACCAAAGCGAGGCGGCGGCGAAGAGCGAAATCCCGAATGCGAAGATTTTGCGGCGGCCGTACCGGTCCCCCAATGACCCGCCGATCAGGAGCAGCGCTGCCAGCAGTAGCGCGTACGCCTCCACGATCCACTGAACGCCCGCCAAAGTTGTATGCAGATCCTCCTGCATCGCCGGCAGGGCCACGTTCACCACGGTGCCGTCAATGAACGCCATGCTCGAACCGAGGATGGCGGCTGCCAGAATCCACGCGCCGTTGGTTGTGGCCGGCTGCTGGCCCGAAGCCGCGAGAGGCTTAGCGAGATCGGTAGGAGGTCTGGACATTTCCGGCACAGTCCGCTCTAGTCAGTGCAGCCTTGTCGCACTGGGACGAATTGGCATTCTATCCCAAAGTTGAGCCGTAGAACCGGATCCCGTTTGCGGTTGCCGGCGAGTGGTCAATCAGGTCAATACCCATGCCGAAGGTTCCATGGTGGTGACATAATTCAAGGACATCATGGCAGAGCCTCGCCAGACCGACAGTCACCGGCCCCCGCAAGAGGCCATCCTGTGGCGTCCCCTTTCACTGGCGAGGACACTGCGCGAGGCGCCACACTCGCGACCCGCCCGCATCCTGTTGGGCCTCTGGCTCGCAGCCACACTGACATGCATCGCGCTGGGTATTTATCAGGTGAACATGAGCTGGAACGGCCTGCCGGTTCATCTCGGCCCGTTCCAGTTTTCGATGACCATCTACCCTCCACTAATTATTTGCGTGTGGATGGTATTCTGGCTTGGCTTCGAGTGGGCATTTCTAGCTGCCTATTTGGCGACGTGGATCCTCTCCCTATACGCCGGTATGCCGTTAAAGTCGGCATCCCTGTTTGCACTGGTGGACCCTTTGGCATTGGCCGTGTACGCACTGGCATATCGCACCGCACGGCTTCCGTTTGACCTGCACCATCCGAAAAGCGGCATCTGGTTCATTGTGGTGTCTTTCGTGGCGGCAGTGGCAGGTTCCACCGGATCTTTTATCTGGAGCGAGTCACACGGACTTTCGGCAGCCGCAACGCTTGCCATCTGGCAAGGCTGGTGGATCGGCGCGTTGGCCCAGGCGCTGCTGCTAAACGCGCCCGTTTTGGCTATTCTTTCGCGCAAGCTGGAAGGCTTGAAGCGGCGTTATTTCCAACCGCAGGTAGTTGCCGAACCGACCTTGCGGTGGATTGTTACCGCGATTGCCGCAGGCGGGCTTGTCCTGGCCGGCTTTCTCATGGCCAGCAGCGAACTGGCCAGCGTCCGCCTGTCTCAAGCCCTGGCCAGGGACGTTTCCGGCGCCGCGCGGCTGGCAATCCTGGACGCCTCCTATAGCTGGAAACTCACGGCGTGGGCGGGGATGGCGCTTACCCTGGCTGGATCCGTGGGCGGCATCTTCCTCGCCTACGCCTGGAACCGAACGCTTTTTCGTGAAGTGCGTTTACGTACCGCCGCGTTCCACGAGAGCGAGCAGCGCTTCCGTGTGACTTTTGAGCAGGCCGCCGTGGGCATTGCGCACGTGGGGCTGGATGGGCATTGGTTGCGAGTCAACCAGAAGCTCTGCGATATCGTCGGCTATACCCGTGAGGAATTGTCTGAGCGCACGTTTCAAGATATTACTCTTCCGGAAGACCTGGATGAGGACCTTGTCCTGCTGCGCAAGGCGCTGGCCGGAGAGATCGCCACCTATGCCTTGGAGAAGCGTTACATCCGTAAGAGCGGGTCGCCGATCTGGATTCAACTGACGGTTTCCCTGGCGCGAGGAGCCAAGAACCAGCCTCAGTACTTCATCTCCATCGTGGAAGACATCGATGAGAGAAAGCACCTGGAAGAGCAATTGCGGCAGTCGCAGAAAATGGAAGCGGTGGGACGCCTGGCCGGTGGAGTGGCTCACGATTTCAATAACCTCCTCACCGTGATCTCCGGCTACAGCGAAATGATCATCAACCAGACGGCTAACGAGCCTGCGTTGCACTCGAGAGCGTTGGCAATTCGCACCGCGACAGAGCGGGCCGCCATGCTCACCCGTCAACTTCTGGCTTTCAGCCGCCGCCAGTTGGTACAGCCGCGCGTCGTCGATCTGAACGATGTGGTCGTGAAGCTGGAAGAGATGCTACAGCGCCTGATCGGGGAAAAGGTGGTCCTGCATACCGTCCTGCGAGCAGACGCCGCCCCCGTCAGGGTTGACCCGGGCCAGATCGAACAGGTGATCGTAAACCTTGCCGTGAATGCGCGGGATTCCATGCCCCGCGGAGGACCGCTCACGATAGAGGTGGGCCGAACCGAGAAGGACGGAAAGGCGGCTGCGACTCTTGAGGTGCGAGATCGCGGAATCGGGATGACGTCGGACGTATTGGCGCACCTCTACGAGCCCTTCTTTACCACCAAGGAGCCTGGAAAAGGCACCGGTCTGGGACTCTCGATCGTTTACGGAATCATCAAACAGGCTGGCGGTTCGATTCAAGTGGACTCTCTTGTGGGGCGTGGCACAACCTTTCGCATTGTCTTACCGGAAGAGACCGGCGTCAAACCTCAAGTGGAAGCGCGCGATACCCCGCCGGCTGGGGGCAAGGGTTCGGAGACTGTGCTGCTGGTGGAAGATGAGGATGCGGTTCGGGCTCTGGCTGCGCAAGTCCTGCGCGCCAATGGCTACTCGGTGCTGGAAGCAGCCAGCGGCGAAGACGCCGAGCGCGCGTCCACGGAGTTCAGCGGTGCGATCGCCCTCCTGGTGACGGATGTCGTCATGCCTGGGATGAACGGTCCCGCACTGGCCGGACGCCTGCATCCGGCGCGACCGCTCATGAGGGTTCTCTACATCTCGGGACACACAGAAAATGCCTTCGATCTGCAGGATGAGACGGGGCCTGCGACGCAGTTCTTACAGAAGCCGTTCCTGCCGTCTACCCTGGTGCAAAAGATTCGCGAGCTGCTGGACGTACGGATTTAGAAACATTGCGGCCGGCGGGTAACGCTATACTGACCGCGATGCCCAACCATCTCCCAGCCACCTCCGTCATGAAGGATCCGGTCACCTGGCTGTACCCCCCAATCGAACCCTACAACACGGGACGCCTCCGCGTCTCACCGCTCCACGAGATCTATTTCGAGGAGTCCGGCAACCCCGCGGGCAAGCCCGTGATCTTTCTGCACGGCGGTCCCGGCGGTGGCTCGGATCCGAAGCAGCGCCGCTTCTTCCATCCCGATAAGTACCGTATCGTGAACTTCGACCAGCGCGGTTGCGGCAAGAGCACGCCCTATGCGTCGCTCGAAGCCAACACAACCTGGGACCTGGTCGCCGACATCGAGAAGATCCGCGAGCATCTCGGTATCGACCGCTGGCAGGTGTTTGGAGGTTCCTGGGGCTCCACCCTGGCCCTCGCTTATTCTCAAAAACATCCCAACCGGGTTACTGAAATTGTGTTGCGCGGCATCTTCCTCCTCCGCAAGCAGGAACTCGAGTGGTTCTACCAGCGCGGGGCCTCTGTGCTGTATCCCGACGCGTGGGAGCCCTACCTCGCGCACATTCCCGCGGACGAGCGCGGCGATCTCCTGGGCGCTTACCACCGTCGTCTTACCAGCCAAGATCCGGCGGTGCGGCTGGCGGCGGCCAAGATCTGGAGCGGCTGGGAGGGCGTCACCTCGAAGCTCATGCCGGACGCTGCCTTCGCTGGCCACTATGAAGAGGACGAATTCGCCCTGGCCTTCGCGCGCATCGAAGTCCACTATTTCCTCAACAAGGGCTTCTTCGAGACCGACGACCAGTTGCTGCGCGACGTTGCGCGAATCCGCCATATTCCCGGCGTCATCGTACAGGGCCGCTACGACGTGGTCTGCCCCATGGAGAGCGCCTGGGCTCTCCACCGCGCGTGGCCCGAGGCCGAACTCATCATTACTCCGGACAGCGGACACAGCGCCTTCGATGCCCCCAACAGCCGCGCTTTGGTGGCGGCCACCGACGGGCTGGCATTACTCTGAAACCGTTCGCCGCGTCTTGTAATTGAACCGGTCCAAACCTGATAATCACTGGCATGCACGACATCCGTTACGCGCTGCGCGCCTTCGGCCGCAATCCCGGTTTCACGGCCGCCGCCGTACTCTCGCTCGCCATCGGAATCGGCGCGAACACGGCCATCTTCAGCGTCGCCGGCGCGCTCCTGCTGCGCCCCCTGCCTTACAAGGATGCCGACCGCCTGGCCATCCTGTGGAATCGTTCGCCGGGACTTAATATCACCCAGGACTGGTTCTCTACCGCCCAGTATTTCGATATCCGCGACGGCCACCGCGGCTTCGAAGAGGTGGCCATCGCCATCGGCGGTAACGTCAATTTAACCGGCAGCGGCGAGCCCGAACGCATCGGCGCCCTCCGCGTTTCTTCCAATCTACTTCCCATGCTCGGCGCGCACCCCGTTGCGGGACGCCTCTTCGAGGCTCGCGAGGATAGCACGCTGCCCGCTGCCACGGCGATCCTCAGCCAGGGCGCGTGGACCCGGCGTTTCGGTGGCGACGCGCACGTTCTCGGCCGCTCGCTCACGCTCGACGGCCGCACGTATACAATCGTCGGGATTCTGCCGCGCTCGTTTTCCTTGCCGCGCGAAGTCCTGCCCACCCTTGGCGGCGCTGAGGAGGCTGACATCCTGCTGCCCTTGCCGTTGCCTGCCAACGCCGCGCAGAATCGGGGACGCGAGGATTACAACGTCATTGGCAAGATCAGGCGCGGCGTCAGCTTTGTGCAGGCGCAAGCCGAGATGGACACGATTACCGCCCGTCTGCGCCGCGATCATCCCGAGGTCTATCCGCCCAACGGTGGACTCACGTTTGGCATCGTGCCGTTACTGGAGCAGGTGGTCGGCGATACCCGGCGTTCGCTGATGGTCCTGATCGGCGCGGTGGCGTTCGTGCTGACGATCGCGTGCGCGAACGTGGCCAATCTGCTGCTCGGGCGTGCGCTCGCGCGCCGCAAGGAGATGGCGGTGCGCTCGGCACTCGGCGCGGGGCGCGCCCGTGTGGTCCGGCAGTTACTCACCGAAAGCCTGGTGCTGGCGCTGGCCGGCGGAGCCCTCGGAGTTTTGCTCTCCTACTGGAGCATCCGTGGGATTCACATCCTCGGTCCCAAGAGCGTTCCCCGTCTGCATGAAATCGGCATCGATGGCGGCGTGCTGGCGTTCACGCTCGGGCTCTCCGTGCTCTCCGCGGTGCTCTTTGGACTGGCTCCCGCGCTGCGCCTCTCGCGGCTCGACCTGCTCGCTGGTCTGAATGACGCCGGACGCGGTTCCGCCGGTGCCGGTTCCGTCTGGGGCCGCGGCAATAATTTGCGGCGTCTGCTGGTTGTCTCCGAATTGGCTCTCTCGGTCGTGCTGCTGATCGGGGCCGGCTTGCTGCTGCGCAGTTTCGCGCGTCTGCTGGATGTGCCGCCGGGCTTCAATCCGAAGGGTGTCCTCACTCTCAGTCTGACGATGACCGGCCGCAAGTACGCCAACGGGCCCGCTGTATCGCAGAGTTATCGAGACTTGTGGCTGCGTCTCGGACGCATTCCCGGGATGGTCTCCGCGGGCGCTGTCTCCGCGCTGCCGCTCAGCGAGATGTACTCCTGGGGACCCATCACGATCGAGGGCCGTACGCCCCCGCCCGGCGAACGCTTCATCAACGCCGATGAGCGAATTGTGAGCGGCGCCTACTTCCAGGCGATGTCGATTCCGCTGCGCCAGGGCCGCTGGTTCACCGAGCAGGACAATCGCGAGAGTCCGCCGGTTGCCATCATCGATGAATTCATGGCGCAACAGTATTGGCCCAATCAGGACCCGGTCGGGAAGCGTTTCCACTTTGGGGGCATCGATGCGCCCGCGCCGCTACGCTGGGTCGTCATCGTGGGAGTGGCTGGCCGCGTGAAGCAGTACACCCTCGATAGCGATTCCCGCATCGCAGTATATTTTCCGCATGCCCAGTCGCCTACTCGCGAGATGAATGTGGTGGTGCGCAGCGATGTGCCTCCGGGAGTCTTGGCCGGCCAGGTGCGCGGCCACGTCCGCGAAATGGATCCGGACCTTCCCGTGTATCAGGTACGCACCATGGAACAGCGGGTCGAAGAGTCCCTGGCCCGACGCCGCTTCTCGCTGCTGTTGCTCGCGCTCTTTGCGGGCCTCGCGCTCGGTCTTGCCGCAATCGGCATCTATGGGGTGATGGCGTTCCTGGTTTACCAGGGGACTCGCGAACTGGGTATCCGGATTGCGCTGGGTGCAAGCAGCGGCGGTATTCTCGCGCTGGTATTGCGCCGTGCCATGTTGATTGCTCTCACCGGGATTACGATCGGTCTCGCTGGCGCCATCCCGATGACGAGGCTGATGCGCGGAATGCTCTTCGGAATCCACGAGAGCGACGTATTCACTTTCGGTGCGGCGGCGTTGTTACTCGGGGCCATTGCGTTGCTGGCCAGTTATCTTCCGGCGCGTCGGGCATCAAGGATAGACCCGATGGTTTCGCTACGTGCCGACTAACTAACCCGCCCCATCTGCAGGTTGCGTACGGTTTATTACCGGCAGCATTGCCGACAGCCAACGATTCACCTTCGTGTACCGTGTTCGCACTTATAATTCGTACTCGGAGGATTTAAATGTTCACCAGACACGTACTCTGTTTTGCCGCCACTTTGTTCGTGGCTACTAGTTTTATCGTCCGCGCCGATGATGACGACCACAACAATAATTGCCGTAATCTTCCCAGTCATAACCAACTCAAGGCGGCATTGGTCGCCGCCACTGCAGCCGAAGGCAGCGGACTGAACAATCACATGTGGGGCACGATTGTGGACCGCGACGGCGTAGTCTGCGCCGTTGCCTTCAGCGGAAACAATCGGGGCGCACAGTGGTTGGGCAGCCGCGTGATCTCCGCCCAGAAGGCAAATACCGCCAACCTCTTCAGCCTCGATTCGACGTCCAACAGCGGCGGTTCCGGACAGCCCAACGGGCTCTCTCTTTCCACGGCCAACCTATATTCCGCAGTACAACCGGGAGGCAGTTTGTTCGGATTGCAGGAGAGTAACCCGGTGGATACCGATGTAGCTTACAAAGGTTCTTCATCGAATTACGGGACATCCAACGATCCGATGACGGGAGACAAGATCGGCGGCGTCAATGTGTTCGGCGGCGGCCTTGGTTTATACGCGGCCGGAAAGAAACTTGTCGGCGGTGTCGGCGTGAGCGGCGACACTTCCTGTGCAGATCACAACATCGCATGGCTCGTACGCAAACTCCTGGGTCTCGATCACCTGTCCGGCGTCGGCGGCGTATCGGGGGACCCGACGCGTCCCGACAATATCATCTTCGACATCGCGCCGAATCCGGCCGGCGGCACCGGCGTCAGCGCCGGCGGCTTCGGCCATCCGATGTGCCTTAATACGGCCGGGAGTGGCGCGCTGCCTGTGGTTCAGCCGTAAGAGTCAGGCGAAACATTGATAGGGCCTTTTGGGCCGCCGATGAATGCCGATGCACGACGATAAGCAAACACTTTAATCGGCGTTTATCGACGGCCGAATATTTTTGGGTTCTATTCCGGTAGCGGCTTGCCCTTGGTCTCCGGCGCAAACGGCAGCGCCGCGAGACCCACCAGGAACACCAGGCTCATTGTCACACCCGCATAACGCATCGGTTCCGCGTACCCTCCGAAAACATCCTTCGTCAGATACCCCAGCGTGAACGGTCCCGCGGCCGCGGCAAAGCGGCCGACGTTGTAGCAGAAACTCGTCCCCGTGCTTCGCAGCCGTGTCGGGAATAACTCCGCCAGGTAGATGGAGTAGCCGCCGAACAACGAAAGCTGCGCGAAGCCCATCAGCGGGATCATCCAGAAAATATCACTGATCTGTTTCAGGTTCCAGAAGGTGTAGGACGTCATGCACATCGCCGCCACGAACGCGATCGCGAACGCCTTCTTGCGTCCCGTGTAGTGCGTCAGATAAGTGAACGCATAGATTCCGAAGAAGCAGCCGATGTTCTGCAATAGTGAGGTGATGCCAATCCAGGTGGTGACCTTGCCCGCCAGTGCCTTGCCTGCCAGACCTTCCGCCGCGAAGGTACGCTCCAAAACGGGACGGAACAAATCGTAGCTGAAGAAGCCGATGCCCCACAGGCCGACCACGCCCGAGAACGCCAGCAGGAAGCCGACAATCGAGTTACGCCGCCATCTGGGGTCGCTGAACAACTCGCTGTACGAGCCCATCTTCTTCTTCTCGTCGCGCGCCTTCAGCCAGCTCTCCGGCTCCTTCAACTTCTTAAATACGATGAAGGCCAGCGGCGCCGGAATTGCGCCTGCCAGGAATTCCCAACGCCATGCCCCGGTGATTGTGCCCGCCGCTTCCATCTGGCCGACCAGAATTCCGGTCATCGCCGCGATCATATTACCTATCGCCGACGAGGCCTGCACGAACCCAAGCGCATAGGGGCGCGCCCGCGATGGCACTACTTCGGCCACCAGCGCCACGCCCACCGCGAACTGCCCGCCTACGCCCAGGCCGCACAGAAAGCGGAACATATTGAAGGTGAGCACACTCGACGAAAGCACGCTCAGTCCGGTGAACAGGGTGTAGCTCAGGATGGTGATCGTCATCGTCTTGACGCGCCCGATGCGATCGCCGAGCACGCCGAAGAAGACGCCGCCGATGGCCCACCCGATCATGAAAATCGAGGTGGCCCACGCCGCCTGTTGATCGATCGTCGCATTGCTGGCCCCTGCGCCCAGCAGTTCCTTGATTGCCGGCTTGCGCGCCAGATTGAACAACTGCTGCGCCATGGTGTCGAACATCCAACCCATGCTGGCCACGCTTAGCACGAACCAGTGGTAGCCGGTTAACTCCCGCCACCATGCGTATTTTTGCCCGCCGGCCTGAGCCGTAGTTTGAGACATGAAAAGCTATTTTACATCGTGGCGGTCACATGGTCTCCGGCTTTTATCGGTATATCCGATGGCAGCGCCACCGCGTCGGTATCGCTTAGACCCTCCAGCACCTGCACCATGGTAAGGCTCGAAGCGCCCTTCTTGACGGCGCGCCGCTCCAGGGCGCCGCCTTTCAGCGCGAAGACGTAGTCACCCTGCGAATCGTGGCGCAGCGTCTCTTTGGGAATCACCAGGGCGTTGTCCACCACCGCGGTGCGGATCTCCGCGTTGACGTTGGTGCCGGGAATCAGCGCGCGCCCGTCATTCGCAATGGAACACACTACTTCGCCCACTTGGCGAGAGCCCAGAGCCTGCACCGTGACCGGTTTCTTCTCCACCGTGCCGTGCCACTGCCGCCCGGGCAGGGCGTCCCAGGTGATGGTCACCGGCTGGCCGATTTCGACGCGGCCCAACTCCGGTTCATCGACAAAGACCTTGACGCGTAGCTGGTCCAGCCTCCCCACGTTGGCCGCCAAATCGCCCGCATTGACGAAGGATCCCACGCGCACTTCTCGCCCGTAAATTACGCCTGCCATCGGCGACCGTACGAAAGATAGTGCCGCGCGCTTCTCGGCCAGTGCCAATGCGGTCTCGGCATCACCCACACGTGCGCGTGCGGCGGTCACTTCCGTAGGCGAAACCAACGACTTCTTGCGCTTCTCGAGTCCCGCGATTTCCAACTCGCTCTGCTGCACCTTCTCACGCGCCAGGTCGGCCTCTTGCTGCGTCGCGGCGTGCTGTGCCACCAGCCGCTCCAGGCTGGCGAGCGACTTTTGCGCCTGCGCCAGGTCAAATTTGGCGCGCGTCAGGCTGTTCTCGATTTCGGTGTACTCCGCGGGTTTGCCGCCCGCCTCGTGGGTAGCCAGGTTCGCGCGCGCCTCGTTCAAGCGCGCCTGCGCCGTCTCAATTTCCGACTGCAGCGTGGGATCCGCGATCGCGGCCAGCACTGTGCCCACGGCCACGACCTGCCCGTCTTCCACCGGTGCGCGGGTAACGACTCCCGCGGTCTCCGCGCGCACGGCCTGCCACTCGGCAGGTTCCGCCTTGCCGTTCGTAGGCAGCGTGCTGACGAGCGTCTGGCGCTTCACCCGCGCAAAGTTGACCTTCGGCGGCTCACCCTTGCGCAGGACTCCCCATACGATGACCGCTGCAATTCCAACAACCAGCAGCAGCCACACCAATTTTTTCAAGTTGTCGGCTCCATTCCCATTTTACAGATACGCCACTGGTCCGCCCTTGCGCGGATGGGCCAGTCATCGCTATAGTACTCGCGAAGTGCTTCTTTCCCACGTAATTGCCTTCCGACGCGCGCTCGCTGTGGCGTGTTTCGCTTTCGCTCTCCTCGCAGTGCGATCCAACGCCTGGCAGCAGGACCACGATGTTCCGCACCTGCCGCCCATTGCCGAGAAGCCCGGCCCGCTGCGCGAAGCCATGGAACTGCTCCGCGACAGCAAGACCGCCGAGGCGCGGAAACTGCTTGAGGCGCAGCGTAAACTGAGCCCCAACGACGCCGAGGTCATCTACCAGATCGCCCGCTCCTATCTGCTCGATTTCTATAGCCTGCAGGATCCCGAGCAGCGGCGCGTTGCCCTCGCTCTTGCCATGGAAGCGCTGGGCGCGGCCCTCAAGAACAATCCTGATCACATCCCTGCGTTGCGCGCCAAGGCCGTGATTCACGCCCGTGCCGAACTGCTCTACTACGACCCCAATCTGTCCTACGAACTCGCCAACCGCGTCGCCAAACTCGAGCCCCACGCCAACGCCTTCCTGCTCAACCTCACCGAGTGGATGTCCGGCGAAGTCCGCTTCACCCAGGAGAGTGGACACCGCGTGCCGCACGACCCGTTGATCGGCCTGGACCGCTCCATCGATATGCTTGAGCAGGTCATCGACGGCACATTGCCCTACAGCAATGAGGAAACCGCCGCCTACTTCATGATGGGCAATACGCTCTCGCGGCGCGGCAACTTCAAGGAGGCCATCCGCTACTACCAGCAGGAACTCAAGCGCAACGTCACGCTGGAGCAGCGGATGTCCACGCTGCGCGAAATGGGCGCTGCCTACTACCGCCTGGGCAACTTCACCGATGCCTCCGCCAAATTCTACGAGGCATTGCAGTGGCGGCGCAATTCGGTGGACCAGTGGCTCTTCACGCTGGCGCTCGGACAGTTGAAGGGACCGCGCCCCACCTTGCCCGACTTCGCGCTGTTTCCCCTGGAGACTCTCAATGTCGAAGCCGCCCATGCCCCTCTGCTGGAATTTGAGGACATAGCGCCGAGGCTCGGCATCCATCATCTCAACGGCAATGGCACCGTCGCTTTTGGCGATATCGATGGCGACGGCAAGCAGGATGTCATCGTCTCCGGCAGCGGCGTCTTCATTCGTGTCTATCGCAATGAGGGCGAGAAATTCACCGATGTGACCGAAGCCGTGGGCCTGGCCAAAGTGCCCTCGGGCTACTCGCTCAACCTCATCGACTACGATAACGATGGCTGGCCCGATCTCTACATCTCGTTGAACGGCTGGAGCGGGCCGGCGCGCAATCTTCTCTTCCACAACGACCACGGCAAGTTCTTAGACGTGTCGAAGAAGAGCGGCGCGGACGATCCCGGTTCCAGCTTCATCTCGCTCTGGGGCGACCTTGATAACGACGGCTTTCTCGATCTGGTGGTTGCCAACGGCGTGCTGCAGGAAGGCAGCACCACGCAGATCTACCGCAATAACGGCAACGGCACGTTCACCAACGTCACCAAGGCTGCCGGCCTCATCGAGCCCCCGCAATACGGCGCCATCGGCATCGCGCTGGGCGACTACGATAAGGACGGCCGGCTCGATATCCTGATCAACGGCCGCGAGCAGGCGCCCAATCGTCTCTACCACAACGATGGCAACATGAAGTTCACCGAATCCGCCGCCAAGGCCGGAATTCTGCAGCCCAATCACAACGGTTTTGTGTGCTTCATGTTCGATTTCAATAACGATGGATGGCCCGATATCCTCACCACCAGCCTTGCCCCGTGGGAGGCGGCCGTCGAAGGCCTGAGGAAGGGCTACGCGCCGGCCAATGCACGTAGCGTACACCCCGATGCCAGCCGGCTCTTCCGCAACAATGGCAACGGCACGTTCACCGATGTTACCTATCAGTCCAAACTCTATTTCCCCACCGGCACGATGGGAGCGGGCGTGGCCGATCTGGATAACGACGGTTTCCTCGATGTCTACATTGGCACTGGAGATCCGCAGATCAGCCGCCTGGAGCCGAATCGTCTGTATCGCAATCAGGGCGACGGCACGTTCTTCGACGTGACCAATTTTGTGGGTTTTGCACGGCCGGGCAACAAGGGCCACGGGGTGGCGTTCACAGATCTGGATGACGATGGCGCGCTCGATGTCTTTGCCCAGTTAGGCGGGCACTATCCCGGGGACCACGCGTACAACGCGTTCTATCACAATTTGAAGGCGGCGCAGAATCACTGGCTCGAAGTGGAATTGCGCGGAGTCAAGAGCAATCGCATGGCGGTGGGCGCACAACTCACGGTGAAGGCAGGCGGACTCACTGTTTACCGCGAAGTGAAGGGCAGTGAAGGCTTCGGTGCTACCAGTACTTTCCGCCAGCACTTCGGATTGGGTGCTAATGCGAAGATTGACTCGCTGGAGATCCGCTGGCCGAGTGGTGTCACCCACAAGTTCACTAACCTCGAAGCCAATCACATCATCGCGGTGCAAGAGGACCAGAAGGACTTCACGCGCCTTAAGTAGTCCCCTCACCAAAAGGAAAAGGCGGCCCTTTGCGGAGCCGCCTTTTGGGTACAACGTTTACTGCGGGGTTCGGTCTACCAGAAGAACTTGAAGCGGACCTGAACCTGGCGGGGCAGGATGTTCTGCGTCGATACCGTCGAGGGACGGATGGAGCCGAACGTCGAGTTGGCCAAGCCCTGGTCGGCCTGGTCGCGGCCGAAGTAGTTGTGGTTGAAAAGATTGAACGCCTCAAAGCCGAGCTGGAAGTGAACTCGTTCGTTGATGCGGGTATCTTTCAAAAGCGAACTGTCCAGATAGAACGCGTGGTGACGGCGAATCTGTCCGGAACGGCTGGGGGAGTAGCGAATGCCAGGGAGACCGCCGCCGATACCGGCCGGCTGAATCCAGGCATAGTTGCCGCTGTCCACCGCTCCGCAACCCAGCGTCTTGCTGGCATCGCTGGCGACCAGCGAACCGTCGTCGTTCTGACGCAGTACGCAGGGGTTCCACAGGCGGGGCTGATAGCCTTTCCAGTCGGTTTCGCCGGTGAACAACGGGTTGTTCTGCGCGTCCAGAACGAACTTGCCGCCGGCATCTTTCACCGGAGTCAAGGGGTTCTTGATTTGGATAGCGTTCGGGATGTCGCTCGGGAAACCCTTGAGCGGATCCGTGAACGTTGCATTCCAGCTCCAACCCCCGATCACCGCGTTGGTGATGCGTCCGGCATTGGTGCCGAACTTACGGCCGCGGCCGAAGGGCAGCATCCAGACCGGCGTGATCTTCAACACGTGCGGACGATCCAGGAAATAGAGGCTCTTGCCATAGACGTTGTTGTAAGGATCGTTGAAGCCCCACGTTTCAATCTGCTTGGAAAGCGTGTAGTTCGCCAGCAGTTGGAGACCGCCGCGCATGCGGACGTTGTAATTGATCTGCAGTGAGTTATAGGTGATATGAGAGTCGTTGCGACCCTGCTGCGTCAAGTTCCCGTTGAACTGCGGGAAGGGACGAGCGAGCGCGCCGCGGCTGATGGTGGTGGCGGTGTAATAGCCTGTGCCCAGGAACGCGGGAACGCCGATGAACGGGTTCGGCACGGTCTGGTTGCAGTAATTCGGGCTGCCGCCGGTCATCACGTTGCACTGCTTGATGAAATCGGCGCCAGGAAGGTTGTAGTCCTTCTGCATGGTCTGGTCGTAGCTGTAACTTCCAACGTAGGTAACTTCCAGAGTGGAAGACTTTGTGGTCTGGAATTGGAAGCCCAACGAGAAGGACCAGGCTTTCGGAACGACAGCATTGCTGTCGAACCAGTTATTGTTCCTGCCGGCGAAGGTGGTCGTCCCGAGGCTGGAACCCGTGGGCACGGCGATACCGGTCGGGTACGGGTTGCTGAGGATGTTGGCGATCGGGGTGCGGCCGCTATCGTTGGAGTTCACGATGTTGGTGCTGGTGCTGAACCCGGCAGTCTGGAAGATGTCGTTATTCGGGTTGCTGATGTAGAGGCCGGCGCCGCCGCGGATTACCAGCCGCTCGCGCATGTTGTACGCGAAGCCCGCGCGGGGTCCGAAGTTGGCCTTCTTCAGCGTTGCGGGAGTGCTGCCGACGCCGTTCTGTCCGGCGAAGGTCAGGCTGCCCTTGAGGTTGGCGAGGTTGTCGATCTGCGCCTGCGGTACGTTGGCGTTACGCAGGGCGGTCAGTGCGGCAGCAGGGACCCCAATGGCAGACTTCACGTTCGGGTCGAAGGGGCCGTTCTGGCGGTTCCACTTCTCGTGAGCGAACGGGGTGAGGTCGTAGCGGAGACCCAAATTCAGGGTCAGTTTGCGAGTGACCTTCCAATCGTCGTGGAAGTAGAACGCGGCGTAGGGCTGTCTCCACCACGGGAAGAGCGGGTAGTTGGAAGAACCGCTCACGAGACCGAGGAGGAAGCTGGCGTAGCCATCGCCTTCGACTGCGCCATCGCGGCCGTTGGTGCCGGGATTGGTGAACGAAGGAGATTGCGCCAGGTTGTTCGAAGACTGGGTCCACGTGGTGTTGCCGCTGTAGCTCAGGATGTCACCGGTATTCTGCAGCAGGTAGTTGATCTGCCGAACGTCGGCGCCCATCTTGATCGTGTGCGAATTGATGACCTTGGTGACGCTGCCCTGCAACTGGTAGGTGTTGGTGAAGTTGTTGCTCTGGCTGCGGCCCAGGGAGTTGTAGCCGTTGTCGAAATTCCAGCGGCCGAAGTACACGGGGCTGGGCAGAGTCGCCAGCAGTGAGGGCGCGATCCCCAGCTTCGTCATGTCGAAGCCTTCGTTGGCGCGTCCGAAACCCTTTTCGATAAAGCGGTTGTAAGAACCGCGAATATCGATCACCATGGTCGGGGTGGCGGTGATGGTCCAATCCGCCACGTACGCATCGTTGATGCGCTGGAAGGGCTGCTGTCCATCGGTGCCGGGCTTGTCGTCGATACCGTTGCTGGCGCGGTTTTCCGTACGATCGTTGGAGGCGTGGCGGAAATATGCGCGATTTTTGTTACCGATATTGGCATCGAACTTGAGGATCAGGTTGTAGAACTTGTCGATGTCGAAGTAATCCGGCAGCGTCAGGTTGGAGTTAGCGTAGCGCGAACCGGCGGGTGTCGCACGGTTGGGAAGCGGCATGTAGCTGGTCACCGCTTTGGCGATCGGGTTGATCAGGTTGGCCGGAATAATGTTGCCCGGGAAGGGTTGGCGCTGCGAGTTGCCGTTGGCGTCGAGCACCGAGTTGAATGGGTTGTAGATGGTGATGGGCCGGCCGTCGGCAGTCTTCAGTTTAGAGAAATCGCCAGTGCGCATTTCCTGTTCCGGATAGGACACGAACAGCGGGTTCGGGGTGCCTTCGCGGTACCCTTCGTAGGCGCCCAGGTAGAACAACTTCACGAATCCGTCCTTCGGCAGCACTTTCGGGATCCGGACGGGACCTTCCAACTGGAAGCCGTACTGATCCAGGTAATGCGTAGCGCGGGATCCCAGCCCGGTGGCGTTGCGCTGGAACGTGTTGGCATCGAGCGGGGTGCGGCGCATGAACTCCCACGCGGTTCCGTGGTGCGTGTTGCCGCCGCTCTTCAGCACTACGTTCAGTACGCCGCCGCCGGTGTGCCCGTATTCGGCGTTGTACATGTTGGTCATCACGTTGAATTCCTGCACGGAGTCCACAATCGGCACATAGGCGATATTGTTGTTGCCCATCTGTCCGTTGTTGCTGGCTCCATCCATGGTGAATTCGGCGGATGAATTGCGGCTGCCGTTGATGCTCCATTCGGCAATCGCGCCGTTGTCAAAGGGACGCTGCCAGATGGCCGCGCCGTTGAACGTCACACCGCTCATCATGGCTCCCAGCATGAACGGATTGCGCGCATTCAGCGGCAACTCGGAAACCTGCTGCGTGGTCACCACGCCGCCGCGGCTGGCGCTCTGGGTTTCCAGTGCCATGGCTTCGGCGGTCACTTCCACGCTCTCATTCACCGCTCCGACTTCGAGATGAATCTCGATACCGGAAACTTTAGCGGCTTCCAGGGTGATTCCAGCCTGGGTGTATTGCTTGAATCCGGCTGCCGAAGCAGTCACTTTGTAATTACCCGGGCGTAAAAAAGGAATTGCATAGGTGCCCGAATTGTCTGTAGTCGCCGTCGTCGTTTCGTTGTTATCTACATTGACTGCGTTGACTTTCGCATTGGGTACCGCGGCGCCGCTCGCGTCAGTAACGTGACCCGAGATGGTGCTGCGGAATTCCTGCGTCAAAGCAGGCAATGCGAGCAGGCAAAGCAGTGATAGCGTCTTGGCTAATTGTTTTTTCACTCAACCTCCCCCAAATTCAATCTAATTGTGCCAGTGGTTACGACACCTGGCCGTGGGTGAAATTCTATCATGCAGTCCATTCGAATGGAACCCTTTTGTTGTATGCGCTTACGGAGAGTTATCGCTAAAGAATTCCAAAATTGGTAGATATGGTAAATTCAAGCATTCGTATGCCTTCGGCTCGCAACTACCTGATCGTGGTGCACCTGACTTTCGTGTATTGCGCCGTGATTTATGCGCAGAACGCAGAAGACTTTTTCCGCCAGGGAAGTCGCTCTTTCGTCGCTCAGGATCGTCCGGCGGCCATCGCCGCGTTCCGCAAATCCCTAGAGTTACGCCCCGATTTTGCGCCCGCCTGGAAAGCGCTCGGCGTCGTGTTCGCCTCCCAGGGCGACTTCGATAACGCCGAGGACTCGTTTCGTAACGCATGTGAACGCCAGCCGGCGCTCGCCGATGCCTGCCTGTATCACGGCCGTACGTTGTATTTGTTAAATCGCTTTCAGCCTGCGGTGAATGTCCTCCGCCCGGTCTTGCAACGCGAGAAGGAGAACGCGGAAGCCTGGCGATTGCTCGCACTCTCGCTCGAGGCCCTGGGGGAAATCACGCCTGCCGGTGATGCCTTCCGCCAGTCCGTCCGCTTCAATCGCGGCGCGTCACCCAATGAGGATCCCGGTATCGATTACGGTGTGTACCTGTTCCGTCAGGGGCGCGCCGAAGAAGCTATCGTCCCGCTGGACGCCGCCGCCCGGAGACACCCCGATTCGTTCCGCGCACAGCTGGAACTCGGCTGCGTGCAACTCGCTCTCGACCGCCTCGACGAGGCCGCCTCGCATCTGCAGCGCGCCGTCACGTTGGATCCGCGCGGCGCGCGCGCCCACCTGCTCCTCGGCAAGGTCTATCAAAGGCAGGGCAAGGATCGCGAGGCCGCCGAGCAGGTGCGCCTGGGTTCCAGCCGTTAAGCTACTGCGCCGGTCCGTGCCAGACGCTGCCTCCGAAGGTCGTGATATACACCTTGGTAGGATCCTGGGGGTCTGGCGTCACTCGATGGCCCCATTTGAAGTCGAATCCCGGGATGGCTTTCCAGGTTAGCCCGCGATCGCGACTGCGCCATGCTGTAGATTCGAAGCCAGACGCATAAAGCGTTCGCGGGTCGCGCGGATCGAGCGTGACGTCGTAAATGTGCTGGTCGCGAACTTGCACGCGCCGCCAACTCGCGCCGCGATTGAGGGAAAGGTAGATGCCGCCATCCACGGCGGCGTCGCGTGTGTCGCGTCCCCAGGCGGCCAGGTATAGGCGAGCCGGGTCGCGCGGATCGATGGCCAGCCCGTTGGGTCCGTTGACGCCCGCGGGTAGCGCGACGCGCGTCCAGTGTTCGGCGCCGTCGGTGGAGCGGTAGAGTGCGCCATCGCCGGCGTTACCCATGCTGCCATCCTCGCTCCGCCGGGCGACGACCAGATAAAGCGTGCCCCGTGAATCGCGCACGATGCGCCAGGCGAAGGGTTGCGCGCCATCGATGCCTGCATTCTTGAGCGCCCAGTGCTCGCCGCCATCGGTCGATTTGTACACGCCGCGCCCGAAGCCGGTAACGTAGAGCGCGCCATCGGGGTCGCGCAGTATGTGGGTGGCGGCGGTTTGCGGCATGCCGTTGTTCTGCACGCGCCAGGTGCGGCCGCCATCGTCGGAACGCACCACGCCGCCGGTGAACGAATCGGGCGATGCGCGGCGCCACATTTTGGGACGCGGCAAATCGTGCGTGCCGCTCACCACGGCCCACATTCGGCCGCGCACCGAGGGGTCGAACTCCAGCCAGTACGTCGTATTGACCCACTGGTTGGGCACGCCCTGGCGGGTAGCGCTGTACCAGCTTGCGCCCGCGGTGTCGCTGGCCCACAGGCCGATGTCGGTGTAGCTGATGAAGATGTGGCGCGCGTCGAAAGGGTCGAAGTGCACGCCGTACGATGTGGTCACGTCGATGCCGGCAGTGGTCCAATTGCCGTCGAGCGTGGGGTAGGAGTACGCCTGATTCCAACTCTTGCCGCCGTCGTTGGTGCGCACG
>JBDTPR010000002.1:0-39708 GCA_039932635.1 Candidatus Solibacter sp. | reverse complement strand
TCTGGCAACTGGTTCGACTATTGGCGATCCTTCTCTGCGGAGTGGCCCTCATCTGTCCCATGCAGGCCGCGCCTCCCACCACTTTCGCCATCACGGTCCAGGCGCAGAACGTCACCAACTCTAGAGGGATGATCGGTGTGTTGGTTTTCAGCTCGAAGAAGGGTTGGCCGGATAAATCTGATGTCTCGTTTCGATCCGACGCGGTCCCCGCCCGCCAGGGCACGACCATCCTGACCATTTCCGATCTTCCCGCCGGCGACTATGCCATTGTCGTCCTCCATGACGAGAACGGAAACAAGAAGATGGATCGGAATTGGCTGGGCCGCCCCAAGGAACAGTGGGGAATGTCTAACAACCCAAAGGCCCGGTTCTCGGCTCCTGGCTTCAATCGGGCCCGCTTCACCCTGCGTGCCGACCGGCAGATTGAGGTGCGGATGAGCCGTTAGTCGGGCGAGATCGTCACGCGCTCAATATCTCGGCCGGGCTCACCACATGCGCAATCGGTTTGCCGCCCGGGCCAAGGTTTTCGGCAGTTCTCGGTAGCCGATTCATCATTTCGGACGAAAGCTTTAGTGGACACCTTCCCGGCCTGCATCCTGCCAGTGAATCGAGTTCCTTCTTCCCGAGATCTAACTTCCGCAGGTCCTGTTCTCGAGGTGGATCGCAGAACTTATTGATACTCAAAACGGCTGGCCCTTCCTTAAAGGTCTCAATCCCGCGAATGCGAGCAATAAAGAAGTGTCCGTGCTCTGCCCCGTAAATGGCAGGATCTCAGGACCAGAAACTCCCCCAAGGAACGTTCCCAGACCGGCTCCCAAACTTGCTGAGTCGGCCGCTCGCGGTTCGTTGCGCACCAAGAAGGAATCGCCGTTCAGTGTGACTGCAGCCAGTCCTAATCTGAATGATTCGACTCGCCTGCCGTCTGCCGTCGCGGGTGGGTCCTGGAGCACTATCAGGATAGCCGGAGAACCGCTCGGCAGCACGGTTTGTCCCGTCGCGTCACTGGTATCGCGGCTCACCACAACGGCGAATGTCTGACCTGGCGAGGAAGAGGACGAATCTATCGCCTGGGCCGTCTTCAACGCCAGGGTGGTGCCGGCCTCCAGGGAGATGGGCGGCCCCGGCGGCGCCGGGCCCGAGGCCGTGATTCGAGAGGGTGTGTGTCTGCAACCCAGTTCCAGGGCGACCAGCAGGAGGACTGCCAGTAAAGTCGGTTTCATACGTGCACGGTCGCCCCGTCGGACTTCACCGTTTCTGGACATCACTGTGACAATCAGAAAAGCCCTCCTTCGACCGTATGCCAGGCCGACGCTCATCGACCCTGTCTCCCGCCAGCGAGGCGGCGTTGTGCTCTAACGGGTCTTCCGGCTCGAATACTTGTTGAGAAGGGAAACGAATTCCTTTGCGGCCTCCGGGATAGGAGTTCGCTTTTGAGTGATCGCGCGATTCGTGAGCGCCTTGCCGTAGAGTTCCCGGTTGTCATCCAGATCCTGCCTCAGAGTGGCGCCTTGCAGAGAGACGCCGGCGAAAACGCCCCGTGACCTGGACCACGAGAGGATCTGAGCGGTCAAAAGTGCGTCCGTTTGCGCTTTCGTAGTACGTCCGACTGGGCCAGCAGCAATAGAAGCTCCTGCTCCGATCGTAAACTTGCTGGAGAGCAATCGGTCCGCGCCGCGGCTGTTCAAGACCAGCATGACCACATCGGTCTCTGAGCCGCCGATCTGAAAACCGAAGCTTCCGCCTTCGATCCGGACTGTCCCCGGCGCCGTCCACCCAGGGCCGTCTTTGTTCCTGCACGAAATATAGCCCTTGCCATACCTGGCGCCAACGATAAACGCGGCCTTCTTGACGCCGGGTGCGACAACGGCACATTCAGCACGATCCAGAAGGTCTTGTGGAATAGCCTGATCTGGAGTCTCCATGATCTCGCGGATCACCGCCGATGCATCCCTGAGGCGCTTCGCCGAATCAGTCTCAGCGCACACCAGATTCAGGCCGAAGAACACCAAAGTAATGATTCTCATCAACATCATGATATCTCCCCATTTCTTGCCACGACGTTCGCCGCGCCCCTTGGGTGACCTCGCTCCAGCACAGCGGCGACTTCTTCGATCACAAGACGCTGGGCGTCCGACACTTTCCCGAAGCCCAGCAGCCCGCCCGAGGCCGATGCAACATCTGCGCAGAGAGCCACAAGCATATCGGGGCTCACACTTCGCTCCTCAGGAGCAAGTGCAGTCAGTAGGGTGCCGATAATACGGTTCGTCCTTGCAAAGAACTTTTCCGACGGTTTGTCGTGAAGCCATTCGTGGAGTTGGACATCGCCCGGAGAACCTTCATGAATGTCGCGTGTACGAGCCACCCTGACAATCATCTCACTCTCCTGGCTCGTCACGAAGCCATCGGCCCATGCCACCTGAAGCAACGGCACCAGGTAAAACAGTTCCACCGTTTCATGCGAGTAGCCGAGATCTTGGAGTTCCCGCAGGATCTCTTCGTCCGCGACCCCGGTCGCCTCGGCCAAGTGCGCTCGTTCGGAGACGCGTGTGGCGTGACGTCTGAGTTCCTCGAGAAGTTCCGCCTCTTTCTTCAAGAAATACTGCTCTTCGTTTGATCGGCTCAGATCTTTGAGCGGGTTCGTGTACATGTCCACCAGCCCTCCTTTCCGCTGTCCGTGCTCTTTTGATTTGGTGACCGCTTTTGCATCCGTTGGGCCGGGCTGGACTGAAGCCAGGCAACCCGCAATCGCATAGTCCCGGCCAATGCTCTCGTCCACGTCGTCATGGACCTTAGTTTCAGCAGTTTCCTGGCACCTGACACAATACGTCGATCGGGGGATCGCTTCCAGACGCCTCTTGGGAATTTTCGCTATCGCTCGAAATACAGCGGCCGAACCCTCCTTCCTGGATCGCCCGCAAAGCGCACTCCAAACTGCGCAAGTGAGTGGTCAACACGCTGATGTTCCACGAGCCCGCTTCCTGGTCCGTGAGATTCCGCTTCTGGTCCACCGTGCCCTTGAATGTAGCTTCTGTGGAGGGCTCGTAATTCGGCACCGCACTCCCTTTGCCCTGTCCAAAGACGGAAAGGCCGGACGCCGCGAACACGGCCACAGCCAACACACCCACGCGAGCGATTGCAGCGGCCAAATCCATAACTCCTCCGTTTCAATTCGATTCGACGAACGCGACTATGCCGCGCCGCCGAGCCGCCAAGGTTTCACTGTCGGGCGAAGCGCCGGGCCCCCCGCCGCGTCGGTGACCGACGACGCCTCCTGGCGCCCTGGCCGGTCATCCTCCAATTGCCGGGTTCCTTGTTCCCGATTTTGTTGGTCTCCGGCAAACATAGCCCACTCGCTAGGGAAGCTCTCCTTTTGCTCCGTTGTCGTTTGCAGTCTTGTTAGAGCCATATTCCATCCTTGCCGGCGTCCACCGGCCGCTACCGCCAACTATTTTCGGGTTCGGAGTCCCTGTTCTGCTCGCAGCCAATCTTCCTCGGCGGAGCCGCACTCGCCAGATCTGGACTCCCAGTACGAGTACGCAAGGCGGGCGACTTCCTCCGTCTTCAGTTCGGGAACGTCGGAAACCTCATTACGCTCGGCCATTGGGGCAGCCGCATCTGCTGTCACTAATACGCCTGCCTTCGGGGGCTTGCCTTTGCGATTATTGGCCTTAATTCTAATTCCTGGTGCTGACATATACATTCCTCCTTTCCGCTGGCGCGTATTTAAGGCGCTCGTCGGGCGGATCAAGTCCGTCAGACTCCAACTTCTCATCGCATCGATCGAATCGACGCGCAATACACCTCCAGTCCAATTCGTTTCAGACAACATTCTAGGGCGTCTCCCCCGGCGACTACTACTAGGCCTCGGCCTAGTAGGCTTGCCGTTCCCTTCCGGTGGTTGCCAGGGACCTCATCATGCGATCATTGCCAGGAAATCTCGGTTACCAACAAGCGTGCTATCCTTCCGGCCAGACGGCAACGGTGCCACAATCAAGATGGTCCTCGCCGGAGGCGCCATGGCGAAAAAACCAACACTACCAAACAGGGTCAGCAGAGGCCCTAAATCGAGAGAGGCTAGCAGCGAAGCTGGCCGGCCAAGCGCCCCGTCGCCGTCGTCGAAGGCTATCGATGCGGCCGAAACCACAGGTGAACTCGCCGGCGGCGTCGGACCCGTTCCGCTTGTGCCGCGGTTCCCCGTCGTCGGCGTTGGAGCGTCGGCTGGTGGTCTGGAGGCGTTCACGGCGCTTCTCTCGGCGCTCCCAGGCAACACGGGAATGGCTTTCGTCCTGATCCAGCACATGGACCCTAACCATCAGAGCGTTCTGACAAGCCTGCTCCAAAAATCGACCGTGATGCCAGTACGCGAGGTCATTGACGGAATGGCCGCGGAGCCAAACCATGTCTACGTGATCCCGCCAAACGCGCTGCTGGCGATCTCGAACGGGTTCCTGGCGCTCACGCCCCGGGCTCAGCACCCCATCAGAAATCTCCCGATCGACCATTTCTTTCACACGCTGGGCGACGACCTGAAAAGCAGCGCGATCGGTGTCATCCTCTCCGGCACAGCTTCCGACGGCACTGCGGGTCTAAAGGCCATCAAAGCGCAAGGCGGGATCACCTTCGCCCAGGACCAGGAGTCGGCCCAGCATGCAAGCATGCCGCTCAGCGCCGTGGCGGCCGGCTGCGTCGATTTGGTCCTGCCCCCGGAAGGTATTGCGGCCGAGTTGGCCCGCATTAACGGGCATCCGTACTTTCGCGGCGTTCCAACTGACGAGGACTCGAAGGCACTGGAGAGTGGCGAGGATGGCGCCCGTAAGATTTGCGGCCTGCTCCGAGCCTCTTCCGGAGTCGATTTCCGATTGTATAAACCAGCCACCATCGGCCGCCGGATTGCGCGTCGAATGGCTCTCCGAAAAGTAGACACTCGGGAACAGTATGCTCAACTGCTGATCAAAGATCGGAATGAGTTGAATGAGCTCTACGAGGACATCTTCATCCACGTCACTGGTTTCTTTCGCGACCCGGAGAGTATTCAGGCGCTCCAGCATAGTGTCTTTGCAAGAATACTTTCAAACGAGGCTCCAGTCCACATCCGAGTATGGGTGCCAGGTTGCTCCAGCGGAGAGGAGGTCTACACAATTGCGATGCTGTTGGCCGAGCAAACGGGTGAGCGGCACAGCAAGGACACGATCCAGATCTTTGGAACGGACATCAGCGATCGTGCGATCGAGCAGGCGCGCTCTGGAATCTATGGGGAGTCGAGCATCGCGGATCTTACCAAGGAGCGCCAGCGGCGATTCTTCAGCCGAGTTGAAGGCGGGTATCAGATTGCCAAAGCACTGCGCGACGTCTGCGTGTTTGCAAGGCACGACCTAGCCAAGGATCCTCCGTTTTCAAAGCTGGATCTCATCAGCTGCAGAAACGTGCTGATCTACATGGGGCCGATATTGCAGAAGAGGGTAATCGAAACGTTTCATTACGCGCTCAAACCGGACGGGCATCTGTTACTGGGAAAATCCGAGTCGCTCAGCTTGTTCCCCAACCTCTTTACCGTGGAGGACACCAAACACAAGATCTTTTCGCGTCGGCCGTTCAGCTCACCACTGAACATGAGCACGGTCCCGGTGGGGCGCGCCGATGCATCGAAGATCCCAGCGGCCAGCAGTGCGGCTACGCCGATGTTCGACGCCCGCCGGGAGGCCGAAAGGGTCCTTCTCGACCGGTATGCCCCGGCAGCGCTCGTAGTCGACCCGAGGCTACAGATCATTCACTTTCAAGGGAATACCAGCCCTTATCTGGCGCCGGCAACCGGTGAACCAAGCTTCCATCTGTTGAGGATGGTACGACCTGAGTTGGTCGTCGATCTCCGGACGGCGATTCACCAGGCGAAGAAGCAAGTCGTCGAGATTCGCAGAAGTGGAGTCCCGTTCCAGCAGAATGGGGTCCTTGCGTCCGCCGACATACAAGTGTGGCCGTTGAAGGGAGGCGCCGCCAGGGAATGCGACTTCCTGGTGGTTTTGCAGGAAACGTCGAGGAAGCAGCAGGCCAATCCTAAGGAATCGCCGGTGACGCGTGCGGAAGCGAAGGCGCGTGCGACCACCGAACTGGCGCGCCGGGATCGCGAACTGGATTCCCTTCGTGAACAACTCCGCGCCATGGTCCAGGACCACGAAGCCGCCAGCGAAGAGATGCGGGCCATGAACGAGGAGGTGCTCTCAAGCAACGAAGAGTTGCAGAGTACCAACGAAGAGTTGGAGACGGCCAAAGAGGAGCTTGAGTCTTCCAACGAAGAGCTCACTACACTCAATGACGAGTTACAAAAGCGAAATGCGGAACTGTCCCAGTTGACCGACGACTTGAGCAACCTACTGACCGGTGTGAACATCCCGATTCTCTTCCTGGATGCCGACCTCCGCATTCGCCGGTTCACACCCTTGGCCGGTGACGTGCTCAACCTGATAGCCACCGACGTCGGGCGGCCGCTGACCGACATTGCATCCACACTGGATGTGGCCGATTGGGACGAATTGACATCGCAGGTGATCCAACGCTCTCAGGTCATCGAGCGGGAGGTGCGGGATCGCGAAGGTCACTGGTACGCACTGCGGATGCGGCCGTATAAGACCGGCGACCAGAGGGTAGCCGGCGTACTGGTGGCGCTCCTCGATATCGACACGGTTAAGCGCAGCCTGGATGAGGCGCGGGAGGCGCGGGACTTCGCCGAAGCAATAGTGGAGACCGTTCGAGAGCCCCTACTGGTGCTCGATTCCGGCCTTCGGATCGTGAGGGCGAGCAGCGTTTTCTACGAGAGTTTTGGAATCTCCCCGACGGATACCGAAGGGCAGCCTTTCTTCGATCTGAACGGTGGCCAGTGGAACATCCCTCAATTGCGCAGACTCCTAGAAGAGATATTGCCCCATGATTCCCGGCTGGAGAACTTCCAGGTGGAGCACGATTTTTCGTTGCTCGGCTTCCGCTCGATGCTCCTCAATGCAAGGCAGATCCATCGACCCTCAGGAAGAGCGCCAATGATTCTGCTGGCCATCGAGGATGTTACCCAGCGAACGCGGCTGGACCTGGCGAGACTGGCGGCGGCGCAGGAGGAGGAGCGGCGGCGGGTTGCCCGGGAGATACACGATGACTTGATCCAGAGGCTAGCCAGCCTCGCGATAGACCTCGGGGGCTGTGCGGCTAAGCCTCCCGATTCTGCGCAGCGGCTCAAGAAAGCCCTTCGATTGTTTCAGACCCGCGTGGTGGAAGCAGCCGAAACCGGCCGCCGCGTTGCCTACGAGTTGCACCCATCCGAACTTGAGGACGCAGGGCTGGAGGATGCTCTTCGGGCCTTTTGCGAGAATATCGGCCAAAGCCACAAATTTGCGGTCAAGTTCACGAGCCGGAATTTGCCTGAGAGCTTGGACCGCGAGATCGCCTCGTGTTTGTACCGGGTAGCCCAAGAAAGCTTGCGCAACGTGGCCAAGCATGCCAAAGCTAAGAGGGCCTCTGTCCTGCTGGAAGGAGCCGCGGACATGATTCGGCTTCGGATAGAGGATACCGGCGTCGGCTTTCTGGTATTGTCTCTTCATGCCAACACCGGCCTTGGCATTGTGGGCATGAAAGAGCGGGTACGGTTAGCAAACGGGAAATTCTCGATCACGTCCCATCCGGGCAAGGGCACGCTGGTCTCGGCAGAGGTCCCACGGCAATGAATGCCGCGATGAAGCGCACTCGAATCCTGGTTGCGGACGATCACTCCATCATCCTGGCTGGGATCCGGAACCTCATTGAACAGGACTGGGAATTGGCGGGGCATGTCGAGGATGGGAGATCGCTTGTCGAGGCTGCGTTGAAGCTGCGGCCCGAGTTGATCATCCTGGACATCGGCATGCCCATCCTCAATGGCATCGACGCGGCCAAGCAGATCCGCAAGGCATGGCCGGAAGCGAAGCTCCTTTTTCTCACCATGCATACGAGCCCGATCTACCTTCGGTTGGCCATGCGGGCAGGCGGCTCCGGCTACGTGTTGAAGACGTCCGCCGCCGAGGAACTGCGGCCCGCCATCGCGAAGGTTCTGAAGGGACAAGTCTACGTCAGTGCCAAATTTGGCCCTGATATAGTCGGGACGCTGCAGACGCCCTCAGGGAAGCCTTCCACATCGGCCGCTGATCTGACAGACCGTCAGAGGCAGGTGCTTCAGCTCGTTGCCGAGGGCCGCAGCAACCGGGAGATCGCGGGAATCCTGAAGGTGTCGGTGAAGACCGTGCAGTTTCACCGCGGTCAAATCATGCGCAAACTCGGGGTTCATTCGGCCGTCAAACTTACGACGTTCGCCGTTAGAGAAGGTTTGATTAGCGAATAGCCCCGTTCTGGTGCGATGCCCGGCCGAACTTATGAGGCCGCGAGGGCGCTTACGGCCGGGAAATCAGATTCTTGTCCCCACTGCCGGCGCCAGGAATCAGCCGCACCAGTCAACACGTGGAGGACCTCCTCAGCGTCGAACGGCGTCGCCAACACATCGTAGCCGCCCAGGTTGAGGGCTTCCGCCCATAGGTATTCATCCGCCAGGCGAGAGCAGACGACAAACCGTGGCGGCCGAGGCAGCGTTTCGGTTTCCTCGAAAAAGCGCCTCCAGTTGCCGTCGGGGAGGTCCCTGTCGCAGATGATGATCGGCGGGGGACCGAACCGCGTCAGCCATGACCGTGCTTCAGCGATACAGGACACCGCGTCCAACCACCAGGCTGGCTGCGACAACAGGTTTCGGAGGGCACGGCAGTCGTCATCCGCAGGACTGACCGCAAGAGCGCGGACCGCCCCACTTTCAGGGTCCATACGCCGGGGGACAAGCATATTGGTCAGACCTCATGCCGCTAAAGCTTCGTGGCTGCAGCAGACGCACCAAAAACAGATTCAAGAACAAGATAGCGCCTTCAAACGGCGGCTGCTACTAGGCCGCGGCCCAGTAGTCCCGGGCCGATGGGGCGGCTAGCATGGACAGTGACAATTCCGGACCGAGGTCAACTATGCACCGCATGACATGGATTTTGATCGCCAGTTTGGCGGCCTCCGCGATTTTGGCCGCGGCGCCGAAGCCAGATTTCAGTGGGGCCTGGAAACTCGATCCCCTACGCAGCCGCTACAATGCGAAGGTCCCGGCTCCGAAGAGCGCGACCCTCATGATTGAACACCGCGGCTCCAACTTGAGAATCGACCTGGCGACGGTCACTGCCACGGGGCCACAAAACTACAGCTTCGAGCTAGCCATGGACGGCGTTGAAGTTCCCAAGACGATCGACGGGAAAACATATACGGCGCTCGCGCGCTGGGGCGACATCGATGGCACACGACTGGTGCTGACGATCAAGCAGGAGACGCCTTCCGGCTCCATGGAAACCAGTCGTGTGATGCGCTTAGGCGACAAGGGTAGGATCCTGACTACGGTCCTCACGATCAAGGACTCCTCCGGTCAACGCAAGGCTAACGAGTTTTATACGAAATAGCCCCGCTCCCCCACTGGCGCAACTCCTCCCGCCGTGTCTGCATGGGTGCGGCGTTGATTCGAATCCGGCCGTGCGGGACGTGAGCCGCCAAAATCATCGACCGCCTTCTCTCTGCCTGTCAGCCCGTCATTTCACGCTGAACAAGGCCAGCAGCAGTCCCGCGTAGATTGCCCATCCGACGACACAAACCACCAGCGCCCGACCCGTGCTTCTGTAGTCGAGCGCTTGACGCACCGCTACGACCGAAGCGATGAGAATCCAAAGAAACGCGACGTACACAATCATGCCGCGCAACGCCGGAAGCACACCGAGGACGCCTATCAGTCCCGGGGACATCGCAAAGCCTGTGGTACGAAGCAGTTGGCCCCAGTTGGCTTCCGTCGAAGGCGTTGGAAGCAACCGGGCCCCGATGTAGTAGGTCAGAGCGGACCACAATGCCCAACCGATAAAACCCGTGACGGTTGCCATCAGTAATCCAGCGATACCGATCCGGCCGACCGCTCCGATACTCATGGCGGCGCTGGATAAGGCGACAACTATCAAAGCCTGCGTGAATGCTCGTTCGTCAGCCTCCACTTCTTCGTACACTGCCGCGCGCAGTTTTGCCGCGCCAAGCAAACGTCGGAGGAAGGAGTGCATCTATTTGGCTCCCAAATGTGGCCTTCCAAATCTGCAACGTCCCCCGTACTTGCCCGAACTCTGGCCTCGGCTGACTATGCGGCGGCTCACGGTTTCTTCTTCAGCGCGCCGGCGGCCCATTTTCGCTGCCGGGTCTTGGCTTGAGTGAATTCTCGCTTTTGCACTTCGTGCACAGCGTCCTGACCTTGCGGTTCTCGGCCCGCCGTCTTGTAGTGGTCGGGATTCACATTGCTCTTTTTAGCCATAAGACTCTCCAATACGTTCGTGAATCACGTACGGTATCTCAGCAGAGCGCCGGTTCCACCGATGTCCGCGAGTAGATCCTCTTTCTCGATGAAGGTAATGTGCGCACCGGTCTGGCGCGCCTTCGTTACCAGTGCATCCGCGAGAATCAGCCGCTCCTCGGAATGCGCTGCCGGGTCGTTATCTCTGATCGACAACTGCCGCAGTGACGCGCTCAACAGCAACTCGTCCACTTGGCCTTGTTCCAAGGCCGCGAGAGTGTCCTCCGGACCCGCAACCGCCAGACCGCCGGACCGGTAGGCATCGAGCAGCGCAGCGACCTTTCCAATATCTTCATCTGCATCCCGTTCGCGCATCGCCTCCAGGGTTGCAGATAAGATCTCGTGCTCCGGCGTCTTGATATCCAGCCGCAGCACATCGACCACTTTTGATGCCAGATGGGCAGGAAGTTGTGCTTGGAGAACTGGGATGATCACTTCGTCACCCGCAAGAACAATCAGGTCGATGTTATCCTCTCGCACGGTCCGGTCGAGAGCGTCTACGAGGTCTTTAGCGTGGTGTAGATGGAAGTTCTTGGTGTGACGCTGGTAACGCGCTTGCGACCAACCGCCGATCTTGGTCCGGCTTACCTTTCGATTGGTTACGTCCTCTTCGCTCAAAGTCTTTCTCATCCCGAAAACGAACAGACGGGCCGAGTTCGTATCCGCCACCAGGACGGCATACCGCCTGTACCGATCGTTGAGCCGGGCCAAATCATATAGATGCGGTTGGTCAAAAACATATAGGCGATGTTTCTGGATCGGGGCCTCCAACTGCACGTCTTCGAAAAACCCGCCGGCTCCCCAGCATGCGAAGAGGGCGACGCCGTTCGAGGACGGACGCAACTCCAGGTCCAGGTACTTGTTGATCCGTTCCGCGTCGCGCTCGAAGCTCTCTCGCTCCGGGGAGCGGGCAGGATAGGTTTTTCCACGCGTGCCGATTTCTTTCCGGATGAAAGAATCAAAGTCGGCGCGTCCGCGGTGATCCGGTTGCGTGTTCAGGTACAGGCTGATGACCGGAAAACTGGTGGGCGCAAAGGCCGCCAAGCGGTCAAGACGATCGTCGATTGACATGTTTACCTCGGTTGCAGCGAACGTCCACGATTGCGCAGATCGCCAAAGAGAAGTCCCGCGATGAATTCTATACGAATCTATCGAATACGGACGACGCTTCCTACTAGGCCGCGGCCTAGGTAGCCCTATTGGCCCCGCTGTAGGCCACGCCAAGCCTGAACACCGCCCACATCACTCCTGTCGCTGCGGTCGCGACAATCGTCAGCGTCAGATCAGGCTGGAAAAGACGCAAAGTCCCTATCGATACGCCAAAGTGCTGCGGGATCAGGTAGAAGAAGGTCCAGGCCATCACAAGCGTCGTGAGCAGGGGAAACCACAGGCTGAACAAGCCGAATGTACCGGATTTGGCACGCAGTGCATCGCGATGTAACCATGCCCAGATCATGCTGGATAAGAACACAAGGGGCAGGAGAGCCAATCCGGCAAACACCGCCTTTTGCTGCCAGCGGCTCCCTTCGCCAGCGTTCTCCAGGCCGAGGGCTCGGGCGCTGATGCCGTTGCGGAGCTGCATCGTTTCGCCAAACCCGATCCCACTTCCTGCATTGACGAGGACGACAACGCCTTTCTTCTCTGCCGGGACCAAAGTCGCGAGCGTTTCGGTCCCGGGGCTTTCGCCAGTGTGGAACACGGTTCCCTTGTCTGCATCGATGAACCAGCCGAAGCCATAAAAGGGTGATGCATCGCTGGCCGGGCGCAGTATGGAGGCTTTGCTCTTTGCGCTGATGATGTCGTCCCTGCTATTCATCATGATCGCCAGATATCTGGCCAAGTCGTTGGCGCTTGCGATGACGCCGCCTGCCGGAGCAGTAACACGATTGGTCTTGCTCTGCTTTAAGGGGCGCTTCGTGCCGAACCAGGGCCGATGCCCGATCGCCATTGCGTCATGGATTTGTCCGTCGGCGACGAAGCTGTGCGCCATGCCGATCGGTTGGAGGATCATTGTCTCGATGTAGAGCGCAAACTCCTGACCGCTCACGGCCTCGATAAGGGCGCCGAGAATCTGGTAGTTTGCGTTCGAATATTCCCATCTTGTCCCGGGTTCATAGGCAGGAGGCCATTGCGCAATCCGTTTCACCTGACGCGAAAGCTCGTCCTTGTTCCCGGTCAGGTCGGCGTGCGTGTAGTTGCCCTGCAGGGTCGAATAGCCGCTGGTGTGGCTCAGCAGTTGCCGGATGGTGATTGCGCCAGAGGGGCGGCCTGCGAACACATCCAGACAGTGCGAAGTCCCGGTATCCAGATCGACCTGGCCCGCCTCCACCAGTTGCATCACGGCCATTGCTGTGAAGCTCTTGGATATTGAGCCAAGCAGGAACGGAGTATCCGGAGTTATCTTCCTGCCGCTTCCGATCAGCATCTCGCCACGTGCTTCTGAATGAATCCTGCCGTCTTCGACGACCGCATAGGCGAGGCCCGGCGCTCCGGAGATAGGCATCTCAGCAGCGATGAAGTCATCGATCGATCCGGCGGGCGCGCTCGCCTGCAGTGCAGGGGCAATTCCCAATGCAAACAAAGCCAAGATACACCGCATACCGCCGCCCCCTCCATTCAACTTAGAACATTTGCCAGATAGCGGATACCACCAGGACGGCATACCGCTTGTACCGATCGTTGGGCCGCGCCAGATTATAGAGATGCGGCTGGTCAAAAACATGCAGGCGATGTTTCTGGATCGGGGCCTCCAACTGCACGTCTTCGAAAAACCTGCCGGCCCCCCAGCACGCGAAGAGAGCGACGCCGTTCGAGGACGGACGCAACTCCAGGTCCAGGTACTTGTTGATCCGTTCTGCGTCGTGCTCGAAACTCTCTCGTTCGGGCGAGCGGGCAGGATAGGTTCTTCGACGCGTGCCGATTTCTTTTCGGATGAAAGAATCAAAGTCGGCGCGTCCGCGTTGATCCGGTTGCGTATTCGGGTACAGGCTGATGACCGGAAAACTGGTGGGCGCGAAGTCCGCCAAGCGGTCAAGACACTCGTCGATCGACATGTTTACCTCGGTTGCAGCGAACGTCCACGATTGCGCAGATCGCCACGAGAAGTCCCGCGATGAATCCTATACGAATCTATCGAATACGGACGACGCATCCTACTAGGCCGCGGCCTTGGTAGGATCCCGCGATATTCCGCATCATCGACGATCACGAGGAATCAAGCCCAGGTCGAGCCGGGGCGCCGCGTTTTGATATCCAGCCCGGCCCCGGCGGGCCGGCGGTATAGTTCAATTCATGGAAAAGCTAACGAAGCCCGTTCTGAAGACAGTCTCAGCCATCCTCGTACTCCTGGCGCTGATCGTAGCTGCCAAGTTCTTGGAGGAGGAGAACATCGATCGATTGTTGGGGGCATACGGCGGTCGGCTCTTGAGACTGTTTCGCGAGCCGCTTCTCAATGCGGGCGGTCTGGAGGTAAGTCCCGCGTTTCTCCTGAAAGCCGCGGTTTTTCTGATGCTGCTGGTTCTTCTTTCGCGGGGCTCCCGAAAATTCGTGCAAAACCGCGTCTTGTCCCGGACGTCGATCGATCCCGGGCTACAGTACGCCCTGGAAGTGGGAACGGGTTACCTGGTTTTCGTTTTCGGTCTGATCATTGGCCTGCAATCGGTGGGACTGAATCTGTCGAGTCTCGCATTCCTCACCGGCATCATCGGAGTCGGCGTCGGATTCGGCTTGCAGAATATCGTGAACAACTTCGTTTCCGGTCTGATCCTGCTGGTGGAGCGGCCAATCAAGGTTGGCGACCGGGTGGAAATCGGAGAACTGACGGGAGATATCGTGCGCATCGCAGCACGCAGCACCTGGGTCCGCACCAATGACAACGTTGTGATCATCGTGCCCAATTCAGACTTCATTTCCAATCGCGTAACCAATTGGACAGCCAACGACCGGCGCGTACGAATCAACCTACGACTGGGTGTGTCCTATTCAAGCGACCCGGTGATTGTCCGAAAGATACTCGTGGACATTGCCCAAGCGCAGCCCGATATCCTGCACGAGCCGCCTCCCGATGTCATCTTTCTCGGATTTGGCGATAGCAGCTTGGATTTCGAACTGCGGGTATGGACCGAGGACAGCCTGCGCACACCGCAGATCCTCAAGAGCAATCTTTTCTACGACATTTTCAGGTCGTTCTCGGAACAGAATATCGAGATCCCATTTCCACAGCGTGACATTCATGTGCGTTCGCTGCCTACCTCGATTCCGCTGTTGGCACTCCAGAGTTCACGCGAGAAGCCGCGCGGAAAGAGCGGCGGTTTCCAATAGGGCTCTGCACAGGAACGTGGACGGAACCTAAGCTCGAACGAGTAGAACCCACCAAAGATATCGAACTCACCGGCTTAGCGGTCATGTCGACACGAGGCGGCGAAAGCGCGCAGGCGCTGAACCATTTGGTCTGGCGGGACCCGAAGACGCGGCGTGACATAGTCCACATGCCGCGGTCGTGATACTGGGCGCCGGCCTAGTAGCCGCCTTTAATACATGAAGCCATACTTTCTCCAAGGGCCTGAGTTGAAAAGGTCCAGCCGGAGAACTCGGGGCGGTCATCGGCGGAGGCTGATCGCCTCGTTGTTCGGGCAGATCGCCTGGCCCATCGGACGTGAGGCTCGACAGTGACGAAAACGGATAGGCAGATGGACGAGAAGAACGGCGTGACCATCCTCATAGCCGAGGACGACGCTTCCATCAGAGGCTTTGTTCGATCGCTCCTCGAACTGGAGGGATACTGTGTCCTTGCATCAAATGATGGCGACGCCGCTCTCGACCAGTCTCGGCAATGCTCCGGACAAATCCATCTGTTGCTCTCAGACGTCCGCATGCCCGGGTCGCTGGATGGATTTGCGTTGGCGCACGAGATCCGCCGCGAGAGGCCGGGTATCCGAATCCTGTTGATGTCCGGTGAAGACTGGGCGACGTGCCAACTGCCACTCCTGGCGAAGCCTTTCACCGCCGCGAAGCTATACGGGGCAATCCAAGCAGTGCTCGGCGGCAGGGAGCCTTATTCAGAGGTGCAGCCTAAACCCGACCAAGGAAGGCCCTCCGCTTGAAAAGAAGAACCTGCCAATTCGGAGGAACTGCAGCCAAGCCTTCGTGTCTTTCAACCCCGACGGAACTCCACTGGCTGGTAACGGGTGTCGTCCACATCAATGCGTTGGGCAGACGCGCCCACCGGCTGCTGAGGATATTCTGAATAACTTCCCGAGAGAAGGAACATGGTTGGGGGGGAAGACTTGATTTGCATCTCCGTGACGGCACCGACGGCAAGACAGGACAAACTGCAACCCAGCCAGGTCGCTATTATCATCGGTCTCAGGGACGGTGAGGTACGTGTTCGGGGACTCTCCGTGCTCCAGCCGGTGGACAAGCGCCTATGATCAAGAGGGAGGGCCACTCATGAAATCTATTTCCGCTTGTGTGTTGTTTTTCGGAATCGCCGGCTTGACGGCGGCCCAGGACCTCGATCGCGGAATCGAGCTGTACCGGAAGAACGACTTCACCGGATCCGCGACCGTTCTACGAAAAGTGGTGCAACAGGACGAAGGCAACGCACGCGCGAATCTGTACCTCGGCCTAGCCCTCATCGAGCAGGGCAAATCCTCGGACGCCGAGCCGTTCATCATCAAGGCCGACGAATTGTCCCCGAGCGGTGAGACGAAGACGGGCATGGCCCGGCTGGCCATCGAAAAGAAAGACTACGATGCCGCCGAATCCGCCCTCAAGGATGCTGACGGCGAGGATGTGCCGTATGTCCGGGGCTTGCTGGAATTGAACCGTAAGCAGTATGAAGAAGCCGCGAAAGATCTGGACGCGTATAGCAAGAGCCACCCGGCTCACGCTTACGCCCATTACTACGCTGGTATGGCCTACAACGGCTTGAAACGCCCCGACAAGATGCTCACCCATTTTGAACTGTTTCTCAAAATGAAGCCGGACGCACCAGAGGCACGAAAAGTGAATTCGGTGGTCCGGGCCGTGAGGTAGTTTCATCACGGTGCCTTTGGGTCGTAAACTCAACCTCAAGCGGGCGGCAATCGCTCTAACGGGGATTCTCGCCCTGCTCGTGTTGTCGGTCGCGGTGCTGCATACGCGGCCCGTGCGGCGTTATGTGCTCGCGCAATCGATCCGGATGCTGGCCCGGCAGGGAGTGGATGTCGATGCCGGCGAAGTGGACTACAATCTTCTCAAATCCACGGCGACACTGGGTCACGTCACCGTCCGCTCGCGGCAGACTCCCGATCTGCCGCCACTGGTCCGGGTGGAGCGGATTCATGTGGATCTCAACGTGTGGAAGCTCGTTCGGGGAAAGTTCGATCTGGAGGACGCGCAGATCCGAAAACCAGTGATTCACCTGGTCATCGATGAAGCCGGCCGCGACAACATCCCGCACCTGCCGGCCAGCAGTGGGAGCGGCAGTCCGGAAATCGACTACCTGATCCGGAAACTCCGCCTTTCTGGCGGATCGCTCCGTGTCGAAGAACGCCGCCTGCAAATCGATACTTCCCTCCCTCTCTGGCAGCTTGCAATAGATGGCGATTCGCGGACCACGGATCACCTGGTCCGGCTCGAAGCGCAGCAGCCCGGGCGTATCGCCTTTCAACAGCGAGCCCTCGCCATTCCCTCCCTCACCGTCGAAGCGGTGCTGCAAAAAAATGCGCTCGATATCCGCGGCGTTACGCTGGGGCTGGGGGATTCGAGCATTGCGTTCTCCGGCAGACTCGAGAACTTCCAGGATCCGCGGTATGACATCAAGACCGAAACCGATCTCGCGCTGGAATCGATAGCGCAGTTCGCGGGAGTACCCCAGAAGATCGGCGGCGCCGTTCACGCCTCGCTCACCGCGACCGGTCCCCTGGCGAAGTTGCGTGCCACCGCCCATCTTGACGGCCAGAACCTGACGGTGGAGCGTTTTGACCGTCTGAGCCTCAAGGCTGAGATTGCCTACGATGCATCGTCTGCGCGGATTCAGATCGCCTCTTTCAACGTGGCTTCACCGGCCGGTGCGCTTCAAGGTAAGGCCAGCGTAGCGCTCAATACCGCTGCGGGCGAAAGCACATTAAACGCCGCCGTCCGCGGGCTGGACCTGGCGCAACTCTCCAGGATATTCCAGCTTCCGATGCGAATTGCCAGCAGCGCGGCTGGCGAGTTGGCCGCGCATTGGCCGGCGTTGGCATTCGACCAGGCTGCCGGAGACGCAAGCCTGCGTCTGATGGCGGCTCACGCGGAGCCTGCCCGAGGCGTGCTGCCCGTTTCCGGAGCCATCCAGGCGAAGGTGGCCGGCAACCGCGTGGCGGTTGGGATTTCCGCACTGACTGGGCTGCACGCGCAAGCCACCGGCCAAATCACGCTGGTTGACCGGCGCGCGCTGGGTGGCGCCCTGAGGCTTGATGCGCCCGATCTGACCGCTGCCATCGCGGGTGCGGAGAAGTTGGTGGGCCAGTCACTCGGCACCCCGGTCGGCGGCGCGCTCTCGGCGGACGCAGTGCTGACAGGCACGCTTCAGAAGCCAGGTGCGGCCGTCACGTTCAGCTCCGATAGTCTACAGGTGGGTACGCTGAGCGGCATCGCGTTACACGCCGCCGTGGATTACTCGCCCTCGCAACTGCGGATCCAAGAGTCCACAGTAGAATGGCAACATCAACAGTTGACGGCGTCGGGCACCGTCGGGCTCCAGGGCGCCGCGCCGCCCATTGCTCTGGAAGCTCACGCCTCCGCGGTATCGATTGCAGCACTGCTTGCCGCGGCAGACAGGCCGGAGCTTCCCGTTTCCGGAACCGTGAGCCTCGATGCAACTGTCGGCGGGACCACGCAGCATCCGGAGGCGCACGTGAAGATCGCCGCCGCCGACCTCGCCGCTTACCGCGAGGCCCTCGGCTCCCTGACCGCCGAAGCCGGGTTCAGCGATTCGCTCTTGACGGTCACCCAACTCCGCCTGGGCAACGGTTCGGTGCAGGCCACTGGCTCCTACCATCTCGAATCGAAGGATTACGCAATTGACCTGACGAGTCGCAATCTCCGGCTGACCTCGCTCGAACTGCCCGACGGTACGGCAGTGCGCGGTTCCGTCAATTTGCAGGCTCACGGGCAGGGCAATCTGGATAACCCGTCTGCCACGGTAAGCCTTTCTGCGGCGGACGTGCAGTATGGCGACCAGAAGTTCGGCGCTCTCACGCTGCAGGCAAACATAGCCAATCAGCGCGCGGACATTCAGGTGGCGGTGCCCCAATTCAATTTGACCGCAAAGGCCAGCGCCGGTCTGCAGGAGCCAAACCCCGTCACTTTCGAGCTGACGGCGAACCGCATGAATCTTGCCACCCTTCCCATAAAACTACAACTGCCGGTGGCGGGAACGGTGACGGCCACGGTGCGCGGCGCCGGCGACCTTAAGAACTACGAACAGGGGCAAGTGTCCGCTGAAGTCTCCAAGCTCGAAATCACGTACAACGGCCAGCCCGCCTCCACCGAGGGTCCCCTGATCGCGAGCTACCAAGACCGCATGTTGACCATCGAACGCGCCCTCATAGTGGCAGGCGATTCCCGCGTCAGTGTGGAAGGTAAACTACCGCTGGACGATGCCGCCGGAACCGGCGCGATCCAGATTGCGAGCACACTGAACCTCGCGAGCCTTCGCCCCTACCTCCCAACAATGGCGCCTGACGCCAGCGTCATTGGCGCGGCCAGTATCAACGGGACGGTGACAGGCACGCTAAAGAGAATCGATCCGAACGTGACCATCACTTTGGACCGAGGCTCCGTGTCCGGCGCAGGCTTCGACCCTCCGTTAGGGAACTTGACCTTGCGCGCGAAGATCCGCGATGGCGCTCTGGAGTTGGAGAAAGCCTCCGGCGATTGGGGTCCTGCAAAATTCCAGGCGCGCGGAGTGATCCCGCTAACTCTTCTGCCGGCGGACTTGCCCGTCGCCTTTCCCCGGCGGCAGGGATCCGCGCAGTTCACCGCCGAACTGAACCAGATCGATATCTCGGCGCTGCCTGGCGTGCCCAATGACGTGACCGGCGCAGTGTCCGCCCGCATCGAGGCTCACGCGGCACGGCCCGAGGTCGAAGCCATCACGGCGAAGCTCACGTTCCCCACGCTTCGCATAGGACTCGGGACCTACAACCTCGAACAGACCGGCATCTCCACCGTCTCGGTGGCGAACGGAGCCGCACGCATCGAGCAACTCCAACTCACCGGCCCTCAAACCGACATCAAGGTCACCGGCACCGCTGGACTGTTGGGCGCGCACCCTCTGGATCTGCAACTCGCCGGCGCCTTCGACGCCTCACTCGCCGGGGTGTTCACCGAGGCCGTGCGAGCCCGCGGTGCAACCCAACTGGTGGTCGCGGTCACCGGCGCCGCGGCGAGTCCGCAGGTACAAGGCTACGTTCAGCTCACCGACGCACAGATCAGTCTCCAAAGCCCAAGGCTCGCCCTCGACAGTTTGAACGCGCGTATCGATCTCGCCGGCGCCCGCGCCACTCTTTCGCGCCTGGATGGCAGTTTGAACGGCGGCACGCTCTCCGGCAGCGGGTCGCTCGAATATGCCGATGGCCAGCTCCGCAATACCGATCTGAACCTCAAGGCCGACGGAGTTTATCTCAATTTCCCGGCGGGACTCAAGACTCTCTCCAATGTCAACCTCACGGCGCGCAACACGGCGGCCAACCTGGTGCTGGGCGGCGACGTGGTCATTCTGGAAGGTGGCTTCACGGACGACCTCAGCATCGACGCGGGCATCCTCGCCGCCGTCAGCGCGCCGCGTGGCATGGAGTTCACCGAAGATCCCAATCCCCTGCTGAAGAGCACCCGCTTCAACATCGGCATCCGCACCGACAGTCCAATTTACGTGAAGAATAATCTGGCGAAGGCCGAGATTACCGCCGATCTGCGGTTGATCGGCAGTCCGTACGAGCCCGCACTCTCCGGCCGTCTGACCCTGGAAGAGGGCAGCCAGCTCAACTTTAACGAGCGCAAGTACACCGTCGAGCGCGGCAACATCACATTCACCAGCGAGCGGCGCATTGAGCCCAACCTGGACATCATGGCCACCACAACCGCCGGCGGACTCGATATCACTTTGCAGGTGTCCGGCGTGCCGGGTAAGACCGAAACTACGTTGACGTCGGATCCGCCCGAGCCGGAACAAGATATCCTTGCGGTCTTGTTGACGGGCAAGAAGCTCGACGATATTCGCAGCCAGGAGTTTACGGTGGCGCGCAACCAGGTGCTCTCGTATCTGACAGGGCGCGTCGGTTCCAGTCTTGGCCGCGGTATCGCGGGCGCCACGGGGCTCAGTTCGGTGCGGATCGAGCCGAACCTGATCGCCAATGAAGCCAATCCCGGCGCCAGGCTCACCATCGGGCAGGACATCACCCCCAAGCTGAACCTGATCTACTCCATGGATCTGCTCAACAGCTCGGATCAGATCTACGTGGGCGAATATGACTTCACGCGGCGGTTCAGCACGCGCGGCGTCCGTCAGTCCGATGGCAGTTTCCGCGCCGATTTCCGGCACGATCTGCGCTTCGGCGGGGTTCCCGAGCCCAAGAGCACCCGTCGCCTGGAGAGCCGCAGAATCGATAAGATCACGATCCGCGGCATCACGTACTTTCCCGAAGAGAAGCTCGCTTCCAAACTTGGAGTGAAGCAGGGCCAGAAATACGATTTCTTTAAGGTTCGCCGCGGTATCGACAACATCGACAAGCTGTTCACCAGCGAGAACCTGCTGCAAGCCAATGTGCGCCTCAAACGGGAGTCCCAGGGTGCAACCGTGGACCTGACCCTGGATGTGGACGCCGGACCGGTAGTCGATTTCGTCTATGAAGGCATCGCCCCCGATGGAGGCCTGAAAAAGCGGGTCCGGGAATCCTGGAGCGACGGCGTCTTCGATTCCCAGCGTGCCGAAGATGCGGTAGCGGAGATCCGTTCTTGGCTGGTCAAAGCAGGCAAGCTTCAGCCCGTGATCGCCTTTAAGATTTTCAAACCGTCGCCGGACCGCGTAAGCGTGGTGTTCGACATTCAGCCCGGCCCGCAATTCAGCAATGTCGAAATCGCGTTCGATGGGGCCGTTGGGATTGCAGCTAAGGACCTGCGGGAAATCGTCAAGTCGCAGAAGCTCTCCGAGGAAGTTTACGTGAAGCCCTCCAGCGTGACCGAACTGCTCACGCGCTATTACCACGAGCAGGGATATCTGGATGCCAAGATCGATAATCCAAGATACGAGTTGAGCGCCGAGACTCGCACGGGCAAGGTGACGTTTCCGGTTCAAGAAGGGCCGCTTTATCACACCGCGGGAGTCGAGTTTCAGGGCAACACCGTATTCGATACCGCCCGGCTGGCCGCGGCCGTGCCGCTTCCTGAAGGGGAGGAGTATCGCCCGGTGCTGCGCGAACGAACGCTCCAGAAACTCCGGGATCTCTACTGGGAGAAGGGCTACAACGATATGGAGGCGGAGATCGCCACGAACCGCGGCAAGGCAGCAGGTGAACTGGACGCCGTCGTGAAGATTACCGAGAATCGTCAGAGCGTTGTTCGCGAGATCGTCGTGGAGGGAAATGACAAGACCAGTGAGGGCTTGATCCGGACGCAGATCGAGGTGAAGCCCGGCGATATTCTGAACCTCCAGAAGCTGAGTAATTCGCGGCGAAATTTGTACCAAACGGCCGCCTACTCGCTGGTAGAGATCACGCAGGAGGAGGTGGAAGCCGAGTCCAACGCCGCCGGCCAGAAGCCGGTCCGCCTGCGTGTGCGAGTCCGCGAAGTGCAGCCCTTCCAGTTACGCTACGGCGCCTTTTACGACACCGAGCGCGGACCGGGCCTGATCGCCGACCTGACCAATCGCAATTCGCTGGGCAGCGCGCGAACACTGGGGCTCCGCACCCGCTACGACGCGCAATTGCAGGAAGTGCGCCTCTACTTCACGCAACCGCTGCTGCGCAGGTTCCCAGTCTCTACCACGGTCAGCCCCTACGTTCGCCATGAACGCAACCCCGCAACCAGCGCGTCGGACGCGTTCAGTGTGGATCGCACGGGGATCTCCATTCAACAGGAGGCCAAATTCCGGCGGATGTATGTGGTGACCTACGGGTATAGCATCGAGAAGAGCCGTACGTATGACCCTGGACCCGATCCGTTTTTCAACATCCCGTTACGGATTGCCGCCCTGACGACTACCGTCACGCGGGAAACTCGCGACGACGTGCTCGATGCAACTCACGGCCAGTTTTTCTCGCACGCGTTCCAGTACTCGCCGGAGCTGCTTGGATCGCAATTGCGATTCGTCAAGTATTTCGGCCAGTACTTCCGCTACTTTCCCCTGCAAAAACCCAAGGTGCAACTCTTCACCAATCAGGTGCTCCGGCCGCGCTTGGTATATGCCACCGGCGTGCGTGTAGGTCTGGGCACGGGCCTGGGGGGGCAGGAAATTTCGCTCGGCGAGCGCTTTTTCGCCGGTGGCAGCACGACCATCCGGGGTTTTGAACAGAACGGCGTCGGTCCGGTCGGATTCGACCGTTTGCCCCAGGGCGGCGATGCCGTACTGATCTTCAACAACGAAATCCGTTTCCCGCTTGTCAGCCGCTTTGACGGCGCCGGTTTCGTGGATATTGGCAACGTCTATCGACACGTTTCCGACGTCAGCTTGACCGACCTTCGGAAGGCCGCCGGACTCGGTCTACGCGTCCGAACGCCGTGGTTCCTTTTGCGGCTGGACTATGGCCTGAAACTCGATCGCCGTCCCGGTGAATCCATGGGCCGGCTCTTTTTCAGCATCGGCCAGGCTTTCTGAGCACTGCGAGCGAAGCCCGGAGCCGCCGTCGTGAGGATCGAAGTGTTGGGGTGTAGCGCAGCCTGGTAGCAGCTCTACCCGAACGGTGGGAATGCCGCAGAGCCGGACGGGTTCGAACGGTTCGACGAAGCGGCGCGCATCCGCAACAAAGGGAGCGCGATGATGCAAGTGGATGCGTCCGACCGCTTGAGCTTCTCGGGTTTCTACGAGACGACGCAGGATCGCTACAACGACAGCCTTTTCGGACTGCTTGGATATCGGTCCCTGTCATCCGGCGCGGACGTTTCGTACCAGTTTCGTAATGGCGTTTCGTTGTTCGTCAACTACACCTTTGAGCGCTACAACTCGGACCAGCGGTCGCGGGAGTACAGCGCCACCAACATGAATTCCAACAACGACTGGGAAAGCTGTGTCGGCGACAGGATTCACACCATCCGGACATCAAGCTTGCAGTGTCAAGAGACGCGCTACGGTGGCGCAGCGTCGATTCCGGGATTTCTCAACCGAGTTCGCAGACCCGCGGTTGCTCAAGGCGGCAGGCTGGTTGGTAAACTCCGGTTGTAGGGCCTGATCCTGGCCCGAAATCTTTGAGTTGTTCCCTCGGGTCCGTTCGCGCGGGCTCATCAAACGCATGCTGAAGGCGCGGTATTGCTGCCGTGCGTCTGAAAGCCAAACTTCCGACCCTGCTCCATCGGCACTGGTATCGGGTTGCAACGTTCCGCCTCACCTTACCGGGCCATGCGCGTGACGGATACGTCGTCATGTTCCGCTGCAAAACTGTTGGAATCGCAAGGCACCGGCTTCTGGATTGCGACCTGATAGATGTACTCAAAACCGTTGTCAAACCAAGTCGCAGAGCATCTCGGTGGCCAGCCTGAAGTGGGTATGCGCTTGCATTGATCGTCATTTCGGCCGACTATGCGCACCCTAGGAAGCGTCGGTTCGAGGTCGTATTCGGCGCTGACCGAAATCCGGTCGCAAGAGGGTCGGTGGGCAGCGTAGATCGACACGCGCCGGCTCCGCGTACCGCCTGTGACCTCGTTTCGAGCAAAAGCGAGTCGGAGGATATCTGTGAGGATCCGATCGAATTCGTGTTCCGATAGTTTGATGCGCTGGTCCTGGTCAACCTCTACGTGAAGATCTGCAGATCGAAGCCATAGACCTGCATCCTTTTCCAGCAACCGCGCGATCACATCAGCAATCCGTGAACCTTCCTGCCGCCGCGACAACGGAAGTGGCTCGCTGGTAATCGCATCCGCCTGTTGCTGTCGACGGCCCTTGCGACGGGTGGTCTGGGTAACAACAATGCCCGCCACGCTCTGCACTACCAGAACGGCAATGTCAGCGTTGCGAGCGACGCGAAGCGAAAAGGTTGGCGGCATGAAAAACGCCATAAAACCACAGGCGACCACCGTTAGGGACACGCCGGCGATGCGGCCGGCAACGAGGGTCATCAAACCAACGATCCCGGTCGCTACTAGGCAGCCAATTATCTGAAGCACTGGCAATCCAACTCCTCCCTATCATCGCTTGGCGCGGTTCAACACCGAGGTCCGAACGGGAGAGCTCGCGAGCGATTCCGTTGAAAACGCCTCGACGCCTCTACGTCAATGAACGAGCCGGTCTCGCCGCTGATCATCGGTGCCCCAGGAACCGCAAACGGAAGTTAAGGGCTCGTGCCTGGCCACCATATTGGCGCAAGAATGTCGGCGCACCCAACACATTGTCCACTACGTTCGGATTTGAGTGCCCGGTGATGTTGTTGAAGCCGCCGCGCAACGCGACTCGATAGCCTCGGACGGAGAGCTGGCGTTCGAGGAACAGATTCAACTCGAAGAATTGCCGGAAACGATGGTCATCGACGGTTCCCGCCAGTTGGCCGTACGGATCCTGGACGGAAAAAGGCAAACCTGAATGCCAATCCAGCATATAAGCGATCGCCCAGCTTCTGCCCCACGCTGGAAGATAGCCCCAGCTAAGCAGGCGGTTCGGCGCGTCCCACGGCAATGGTCCGCTGTTGGCCGTGACGCTCAATGGCTGGTCGATCGTTCGCTCGACGACGGCGCTCGACACGGCCCGGCTCCTGGTGTAGCTCACCATCCATTCATAACGACCCTTGAGCGGCTGGCGTAACGAGATCTCAACCGAATCATACTCGTCCTGGCGCTGATTGGTCAGGACGTAATCGACCGTGAACGGACCGGGGTTTCGAGAACCGGCCAAGATGGATGGCAATTGGTACGCGGCTGACAGGTTGTTCTCGTATGTAAATCCCCGCGATGATCGTCGCCTTAGCAACTGGAGCCTTGTCTGCAGCAGTTTGGGAAGACTGCGTTCCGCGCCCAGGTTCCAGACGTCGGCATGCGGATTCTTCAGGTTCGATCCTAGAGAGAAGACTGACATGATCGGCCCGTAGAGCACGTTGCCGCTGGCGTCGAAGTAGGTCGAGATGGCGGATTGATCAAGCGGCCGGGTGAATAGGCGCAAATTGGTGGGATCGATGATTCGGGCAAAACCACCCGAAATTCGAGTTCCATCCATTCCCGGCGGGGAGATCGCGAATCCGGCACGCGGCGATGAGTTCATGCGATGGAGGACGTGGTCCCCGTCAGCGCGCCAGCCCATTTCCACGAGCAACCAGGGCCGCACCCTCCAGGAATCCTGCACGTAAACGGCGCTCTCGTAGTTTGCAACGCTCAAGCGACCCGGCCCCGAAAAACTGGTCGCGCGAACTATACCTCCGGCATCATTCAAGTAGATGATCCCGGAACGACTGATGTTCTGCTCGAAGTCGAGGCGGACAACATCGGCGCCAGTCTTCAATTGGTGCCGGCCGAACCATTGGAAAGAGGGCAGATAGTAATTGACCAGTCCCTGTTGCCTCTGGGCGTCCCGGTGCGCGGTTGCGTAATTGTTGCCCAAACGGCCATTGGGTGTAATTACATAGGGAGCACTGCCCTGCGGCACTTCACTGCTGTGCGTGAGGCTGGCCGCGAATCCGAACTCGATCAGCGAACTGCGGGAGAACGAATGCTGATTCTTGACGTAACCGAACCACTGGGTGGAGCGCCGGTTGACCGTAGTTTCGGGAGGATCCAAGAAAGAAATCCCGTTTCGAGGCGCATACCAGTAATTGAACAGCAGGCCGACGAACAGAATGTTCTTCTCGCTCAGGTTGACCTGGTTGTGGAGCAAATTATTGAATCGCCAACTCTTGGAGGAATTCTGGCTCGCTGGCAGCTGCGGCACGGTGTTGCGGACGAACTGCAGCTCGGTCGTATTGGAAAACCAGGCCCGTCCTTTCTTCCAGGGCCCAGAGATGTTGCCACGCGGCGTCCAATTCGCGACGCGCAAGCCTTGACCAATGTTAATACCCGGAAACACGTTTGTGGCAGAATACTTTAGCTGGTCGCCGCCAGTTCGCGCATGCAGCAACATAGTCCCTGCCGCGCCCCTCCCAATCTCAGCCCCAGATGGAGATGGCTGGACGTCCACCGATTGCACCGACTCCAGGCTCATCCGCGCATCGAACCGGCCAGTCAGCGGGTCATTTAGTTGGAAACCCTCGAAACTATACTGGGCCTGTTCTTCCGATCCTCCAAATAGGTGCACGCCTCCGGTTGAGTCCTGCACGACTCCCGGGATCATCCGCAGACCGCTGCGCAGGTTGTTCTGGTTGGGAAATGGAACGTCGTAAAGCGTCCGGCCGCTGAGGGTGGTCTGTGGTGTGACCCGATCCATGTCGATCATTCCCGGATCGCCTTTGACCTCGATCGACGAGCGAATCTCATGGATCGATTGCAGGGCGAGGTGCAATTCGAATGGCGGCTCCTCGGCTGGCTTGGCTGGCACCATGACTGATCGACCGGCCACAACATAGAAGCCTTCGCGATCAACCTTGAGTGAATACTCACCGGATACCGGCAACTGCAGGAGGAAGGCGCCGGTTGGATCGGAGACGGCCTGAAAGATTTTCGTACTCGGAATGTCCTCCAGCGTGACTCTTGCGCCGGCAATGGGCGAATTTGTTTCGTTCGTGACGCGGCCCGCGACGCGAATCTGTCCGGCCGCCGGAGAGCACAAAGCTATGATCAGTCCTGAGCACAGGGCGGGTAGCCGCATGCCGATCACAGGCGTGCTCTTGGCTCGAACTCGGTAGCGCTGCAGAGAACGCAGTTCTTCGAAAACGTGGAGGTGGGTGAACGCCTCCTCGATTCCTTTCTGGAGATCTGGTTTCCGCGCTGGAGTTGCACCTCCCGACATGTAGACATCCAGGCCATTCGTTAGGCGACCTCACCGAACAGGTCGCTGCTCCGTGCATCTTGAAAAACCTCTTCCGATTGCGCTCGTGGGGTGACCATGATCCTCCTACGTTGCGGTTGGCGTCTCTCTTTTCTCGCGGCCAGCACCACAATAAGCACCACAAGTACCAGTGTCCAAATCAGGATCGCGGCAAGGATCAACAACCGAATAGGCTCGAAGTGTGGCAGCAACCGCGTAGTCTCGCGGGGCTGATGAGCAAGCGCAGTCCCCACATCCGGTGCCATCCCATTCACTACTTACCACCCTTCCGCGACCGCAGCGCAACCAGAGACAAGTAACGGTCGCCGCTACGCCACGCATCCTTGACTCCCTGGAGGGCCTTGCCCCGCAGTTCGATTTCCACGCGTGTCTTCCCGGCACCCACATCAATGATGACCACGTCGAAGCGGTATCCGCGAAGAGGCCCCGTGCGGAAGCGTAGCTTACCCTCTTCTCTTGAAACCCGGTCTGGCAGGAACCCCTCCTTGGCGACGTCAACGGCAGCAGTCCAAACCGATTCAAATTGGGCAGTGAGCACGCGTGACTTCCGGGTAGCACCGAGACCATTGACTGCAAACACGGCCAGTAGGGCAATGAATCCCACGGAGCACCGAAACTGAGCAGCGCGTTTCATCGTGCGTCCGTTCCGGGTTCGTCAGACAGAGCTTCCGGCGAAGAGCTCTCCTGGAGTGTGTCGAATGCCGCGTAGTAGCGGATCCCGCCCGACTCGAATTCAACGGCCCGCTTTATCGGCGAACGCCGACCGCCCAGGTGCTTATCGAAAACGATTTGAATTACGCGCAGGGGTGCCCCCGAGTTCATGGTCACCATCATTCCCAGAGACGGATTCCACGCCTCAACGGTGGTCGCTACTCTCCTAGCTGCCACGTGCTTGCCCGTATTTCTGCCCAGCTGGCCCTCATCTGGGAAGGCGTCAGAACCAAACATCTGCATGGAACCCTCTACTTCCACAACCCGCGGTCAATCTCCTCATCGTCTAATGAGTGACCGGCAAACCCTATGCGCGGACCTTGGGGTTGGTCCGCGCATAGGACGACGCGATGAAGCGCAAAGCAGACGATTTGCTCCCAGCGCTCAGAGTACGGAGATTCCCGGTCGATCGCAACGCTTTTTCGGCCACTTGCCTTCATTCTTTCGGTCACTTTGGGCTTTCTTTTGGATTTGAGACCTTCGACATGCCTTGCGGTTGGCTACATTGTGAGGGTGCATGCCACTCCCATGGTTCTCGACGTTGGAGGTTCTCCGGTCGGCAGGATCGTCTCGAAGGGCGCAGATGTCGGAAGGGCGCATGCCTTGCTGTCTCGAGACGGTCTGCGAAATCTTGGTGGCGCGCTCAATTACGATCCTGAAAACGGCGCCGCGTGCTTTGCGGTTGACATTCGTGCCCTCTCAACGCGGTGGACGGCGTGAGTTCAGCGGCCATAAGCCCTGTCCGCATTCTGATTATTGACGACCACGCAATGTTCCGCGAGGGTGTTGCTGAACTCCTTAGCAAGGTCCCTGATTTCGTCGTAGTGGGCCGATGCTCCACGTCTGCGGAGGCGCTTGGAACGCTGCAAGGCACTGGGCCCACCGTCATCCTCTTGGATTTCGACCTAGGTGCGGAGAGCGCATTCGATTTTCTGGGAAAGGCGGTGCCTCAGGGATTTCTCGGGGTTGTATTGATCGTAACGGCAGGTGTTAGCGAAGCCGAGGCAGTCCGGCTCGTTCAGGCCGGAGTCGCCGGCATCCTTCACAAACAGAACACACCTGAGGTGCTCTGCGACACGATCCGGAAGGTCGCTGCCGGAGAGGTCTGCATGGAGAAGAACTATCTCAAGTCCCTTTTCCGTACGGTTGACCAGACGCGGCCGAGTTCGATGTCGAAGTTGACAGAGAAGGACAAAGGGATCCTCCGCATGGTCTTTCAGGGATTGGGAAATAGGGAAATCGGCGGCAAGCTGGACTTGTCGGAAGGCGCCGTTAAAGCTGCACTGCGCCAACTATTTCAAAAGCTCGGGGCGCGGACTCGGGCACAGATGGTAAAGGTCGCTCTGGAGGAGTATCGGGATCAACTGTAGCGTTAAGCGTGTGGTGCAGGCGGCCATTGGGAACTGCGATCTTCCCCTGGTCGGCAGCTCGGACACAGCACTGATCGAGAAACTATCAAGGTTACCCAAAATGGCATCAGACAATGGACAGTCGGGCAGAGTCGAGGCTAAGCCCAATGTGGATACCGCTCACGGTGGGAGGCTCGGGCGCAGGGAGTTCTTCATCGCCGGCGCAGCCGTAATCGGAACACCGCATTCTTATGCCCGAGTTCTAGTGTTCAGGTCAGTGACCAAATGCTGGTTGAAGTCGAGGTCAGGCGCAGCGACGAATGCAGCGCGAGTTCGTTTCGACGTATGCGAGAAATCGGAAGGGATCTTGCGTCGGCAGCCGGACCTTCTTTAACTCGGAATCTCAACGACAACCAGCCCAGAAGATTGCCCCGTCGTCCCTTTTTTTCTTTCGGCCAATCCGCACTATCTTTCGGTGTTTCAGTTCCCAAGGGGATGCAGTAGCGGGCAGTAGGATGCGAGGGGTCCTACTCCGAGTCACAAATCCTTCCCGAGAGCTCACGCTACTGTGGTTCCGCACAAGGATGACCTTGTGTTGGCGGTAGACGTCATCTCGGTACCCCGCTGGTACTGGGTGGACTCGCGGATGCAGGTGAAGAAGCAGCATAGTGATCTAGAATGCAGCAGCCCAGTAGTCTCATTTGGGGCGCATGAAAAACGCTGGAGCCTGCGGCTCCGCAGGACTTCGTTTGCTTTCAATGGGTTATGCTGCGCTCTTTCACCCTCCTGCTCGCAAGCTTCTCACCCTGAAACTAGGGCCGACACATCCAGGGTTGTGCGGTCGCCAACGACTGTGGTGTGCACACTCAGCCGCAGTTCTTGGTGCACGTTGAGAGCGAAGTGCTCAGGTGCCGGGGCTGGCATGTGCGGTAGCGATGGTTCGCCCTTGCGGCTACGCCCATCAGGATCGCGGTATAGCGTGGCGGATGTTCTCGCCTGGAGTTTCTTTTGGTCATGGAAACGTCTGGTGCGCACGGCGGGCCGTTGCCGACAGCAAGCCATCGGCTAGAGTGGTGAGGTGAGCACAACGGTTGTGGCGATGGATCTTCTCCCAAGGTCTCGTTTGGACAGAATGGTTGCTTTCTGTCTGGACGCCGGCAGGCCTCAGGTGTTGGCGGTCAGCGGCCTCATGATCGCTGGCATCGCTGTCGCAGATTGGGAAGTCGGGCTCGATATCTCCCTGGGGATCCTGTACATTCTTCCGATGGTCCTGGCGGCAGTCGTTCTCACACCCCGGTCAATCATAGGTCTCGCAGTCGTCTGCGCCACCCTCCGACGCCTCTTCGAGAATCCTCACTCCAGCCTCGAGACTACCCTTCGTTTTGCGTTTGCCCTCCTGGCGTATTCCGTGGCAGGACTCTTCGTCGTGGCCGTAATGCGCAATCGCCAGGAGCAGGCACTCCGTATTCGGGCGGAGGAACAGCTCAAGACGTTGGTAGATAGTAGCCCAGCGGGAATCCTGACTCTGGACGCCCGAGGCGTGGTGCTGGCCGCCAATAACGCGGTCAACAGCCTTTTTGGGCTTGGGCCGGACCAGACGATGAGAGGGAAGACCATCGAGGAATACCTGCCTGTGCTTGCCGACGCCCTCCGCCTCGATACTGGAGTAGCGCCTTTCCGCACGTCGGCGCAATCACAAGGACGCAGGGAAAGCGGCGAGATGTTTCTGGCGGACACGTGGTTCTCTACGTATCCCACAATCGACGGCCGTAGGCTGGCCGCAATCGTGATCGACTCATCTGAGGAAATGCGGGATCGTGAGGAACAGGGCCTTCGCCAGTTATCGATGAACAGCCGGATCATGGCAGGAGCGATGCTGCATGAGGTTCGCAATCTTTGCAGCGCCATCTCGACACTCTATTCGAACCTGGTGGACAGACCCACGGCTGGCCGATCCGATGAACTTCAGGGTCTGGACCATCTGGTGAAAGGGTTGGCTCGAATCGCCTCGCTTGAACTGCACCCCCGCGAAACGGAATCGTTGGAAGCGGTACCGCTCAAAGATGTTTTGAACGATCTTAGAATCATTTTGGAACCTTCCTGGAGCGAAACAGGCGGCACGACTCGGTGGGAGTTACTGAACGAGATGCCCAGAGTGCTCGCGGACCGTCACGGATTGCTGCAAGTGTTCCTGAATCTCGCTCAGAATAGCCAACGCGCCGTACAGGACACTCCAGTGCGAGAACTGACGGTGAGCGTGTCGACGTCGGCTGATAGGGCGGTGGTTCGGTTTCAGGACTCCGGCTGCGGAATTCCTGATCCGCAGAAGCTGTTTCAACCGTTTCAGCCGGGGGCCGACTGCACCGGGTTGGGCCTGTACATATCCCGTTCCCTTCTGAGGAGCTATGGTGGCGAATTGCGTTTTGAACCGCGAGACCAAGGCGCGTGTTTCAGCGTCGATCTTCTCCGTGTCGTGCAGAGGAAGAATTAGTAATGGCTGACTCTGGATCTCAGGTAATCCGTCTCCTCATCGTCGATGATCATGCCCTTTTCCGTGAAGGGATTGCGACCCTCCTGGGGAGAGAGCCCGATTTCGAAGTCGTTGGAAGGTGCGCGTCAGCGAAAGATGCGCTCCGATTTCTTGAGGAAGGAAACCCAAGCGTCATCCTGCTGGATTTCGACCTTGGCCCTGAGCCCGCTGTGGATTTTGCGCGTGAGGCGAAGGTCAGGGGGTACACGGGACACGTCCTTGTTGTCACGGCCGGAGTCAGCGAGCAAGAGGCTCTACAACTGATTCAAGCAGGCGTCGCAGGCATCCTGCACAAGCATAACCCGCCGGACGTGTTGTGCAACACAATACGCCACGTGGCCGCCGGTGAAGTGTCTCTGGAAAAACACTACCTCAAGCCGCTATTTCGGACGATAGACAAGTCTCGATCAATGGCTGAGCCGAGTTTGGGCGAGCGTGACAAACTGATACTCCGCTATGTCTTCCAAGGTTTGGCGAATAAGGAGATTGGTGCGCGTCTCGACCTTTCTGAAGGCGCTATCAAAGCTTGCTTGCGGCAACTCTTTCAAAAGCTGGGTGTGCACACTCGCGCGCAGTTGGTAAAGGTCGCACTGGAACAGTATCGAGATCAGCTATAGATGAGAAACGACATTCGCATTCCAATTCATTGCTACGTTGACGGGCGCAGCGAACCGCCGCCGTACATCTCAACATGTCACGAGTTCACGCCGCACCACGATGTGTAACGACAAACTTGAACTCGAAAAGCTACTCAATGCTGCTGCGCTTCGGCTGTCAACCGCGCTTGACGCCGAATGCCTCGGCGCGCTTCACAATTCTCCGGACATCATCCAGCTTCAACAACGTGTAAGAGAAGCGGAACAGGAATAGCTCCTGGCGAAGGAAACATCCAGCCAGCACCGCCAAGTCCACGGTTGTTGAGAGTTCGTGCGCATCCGCGGAAACGCCGGGCCGGGGCCGGCGTGCCAGTCGCTTCGGCGCACCTTTTTGATTTCCGGCTTGAGTCGTAAGACTCTCGGGAGAGCCCAGGGGGAGACGACTCATTTGCGCCGCCACGCTCAAAGTCCATATTCTACTGGCGCTATCGTGTTTACCGGCTGCCCAGATTCTCGATTTCGCGATCGATCTGATGCGCCTCTCTTCCAAACCCGATCCACGCTGCCGCCAGTAGCAGCGCAAATGCGATCAACGGAGCAGAGGATTCTTGAAATCGCGTGTACCACGGCGCGTCGATTCCAAACCACTTCGCGATTTCGATTGCCGCGCCGCCCCACCAGCAGGCGACCATGCCGGGAAACAGCAGGAACAGAGTCCAGCGGATTTCCAGCAGTCTCTCTCGCTTCCGCTTGAGTTCAGACCGCAGACAGTCGACGCATGAATCTGGCCTGGACATGGTTTGGACCTTTCCAGGTGGCCCGTTCCGAGCCCACCGCAGGGCGATATACAAGAAGGTGGCGATACCCGACGCCCATCCTAGCCTTACCATCGGCGCGGAGAACAGAACAAAGTTGATAGCCGCCTTGCCGATTAATAGCACCAAGAGCCCCAAAACCAGCCAGTATTCGCGCCTGTTCTTTTTCTCAAACGCGCGCGCCTTCATGCAGACCTCGTCGAACGTCATCTGTATCTGCTCCTCCTCCTGATGATTCCATGTGCTTTCGGGATCGTGGCGTGCCAGTTCATCTCCCTGCATATTGCTATCCTTCATGAAATTGCCGGCTCAGAAGCTTCTTGATCCGGTGAATCTTGGTTGCTACATTGACCGCTGACAGTCCGGTTGTTTCCGCTATCGACGCTGCCTGTTCTCCCTCGAGATACAGCAGAAAACTCTGCCGGTCCAGCGGCGTCAGTTTGTGGACGAGATCGAGCAGTTTTCCAGCTGAATGCATCCGGTCCGCATGCTCCTCGCCGTCGAAGATCGTCGGATCTGATGCAAGCTCCTCCAAATTCACGAGCCGGGCCGACGCACGCCGGTTCCGCACGATATTGGAAGCCGCTACGTTGTGGGCCACACGATACACCCAGGTCCGCAAGCTGCAACGTCCATCAAAGGAACCGAAGCTTCGCCACACTGCAACGTGAACCTCCTGCAGCAAATCACGCCGTCGGTCACGGTCGGCCTCATAGCCCCGCGCCAGCCGACCGAGGGCTGCTCCGTGCGCCGCGATTGGTTCCTGGTACAACTGATTCTGCTTGTCCACCGGCGTCGTCACTCTGGGCCTCTATTTGAGATAGTCACTCGACGCTTCAATTCTCTTACACCTTCCTTTGGACCGGAGGCAATATCCTCAGCCATGAAACCAGAGGCGGCGAAATATCGGTCTTCGGAGGGACTCGGAACGAGCGCTGAAAGGAATTGATTCGCAAAGCTTTGGATGGCCCAAAAGGCGAGCGAGGCTCCAAAGCGGGAGACTGTCCGGCGCTATCGAATAGTCGGAAACTGACCCATCGTCCCCCTGGGATTCAGCTCAACGGTCTGGGTTAGTTCTGGAAAGCAGGGTGGGGCAGACCTCGCAGGCGCCCCCTCCGAACGGCCCGGGCCGCTTCGCCGCCACTTTGGTACTCTTTTCGCCGCCACCGACCACCTTCGTTCCAACGAGCGATGTGACGACGGTCCGACGACCGCCACCACTACGGTTGCCAACCTGGCAGCTGGAGCCGCTGGGAGGGTGCTGCCGCCAGTCGTCATTATCGATTCAGTTTGCCAGCGAAGCTCTCGTCGACGAGGAGCTCCGCGAACTGAATGTGGTGTTTTAGGTTCGATATTCCCCAGGGACTCGACAGTCTGCCGAACGCTTCTAGGGCCTCCCTTGCCTCGCCGGAAGAAGTCAGGTGTCCCAGTATTGTCGTATCGAGCCATACGGTGTTTCCGTTCTGAAAGGCTGCGCGGAGTTTTCGAGCCAGGTCATCGCGATCGGTGAAATCAACCTTTCTCCAAGTCGTGTGCGGGTTGAAGTACCTCATCATCCAGTTGTCGCAGGTGAAGTCTTTGTAAAGGACAAGGACGTTCTCATGCCAAACACCCTTCGCGCCGACCGCCAAATTGATTGGAGGCGTGGCCTCAATCTTTGAATAAGGATAAATGAGGAACGTGAAATTGAAAACTGCCATGAAGCATACGAAAGCAGTCAAGGATGCCAAGCGATGCCGCTCAATAGGCCGATGTGTTCGTTTGAGCGCTAACCCCACCAGCAGGATTACGGGCGGCAGATAGTACAGGCGGTAGTACGGGTACTCCGTCAGCCAGATGAACAGGAAGGCAGCGAATCCGACCACCCAAGTGACGAGGAATCTCCATGAGCCGTGCCCCATCGACTCAGGCAACGCGGGTTCACTAACAACGCGCCGGGGCGCTCGCCAAGTCTGGACCAGACCCACTACAAGATAAGCCAAGGCGGCTAACATCAAGCAGACAAGTACAACGAGTAGAGGCCTCTCGACGAAAGCCAAGGCATGTGATATTCGCCCGCCGAAGAATACTCGCGCCGAACTTCGAATGGTCTCAATCGCGTTTGAGGCAGCCGAATGGAAAGCGAACTCTTCACTACCGTTCGAAGTGGTCCATTTCATGAATTCCTGGAGCGACCACCGGCGATCCAGGACGCCCAGCCAAACTCCCATGTATGCCGAAATCACCGGCACGCTCGCGGTCAGCGCATACGTGAGCGCGGACCGACGACGCTCCCGAGAGTCGGACCAGCAGGAATGGCTCCAGATAGCGACCACCACAGCCGGAAAAAAGAGGACCGAAATCTGATGCACAAGGATACCCAGGGCATGCAAAAGGCCAATCATCACTACTGGAGGGCGCCTCCCAGGATTGGTCAAAAGAAATCCGCAGAACACCAGAAGAAAGATGCTCGGGACGTATGCATCGGCATCAGTCGAGAACTTCCACCATGTGGCCGAGAACGCCATGAGAAGAGTCATCCAGGCGCTGAAGCGCAGATCTCGTGAGGATCTAGCGAGCATCAGGAAAACCAATAGGGAGGTGGCAACGCTCGAAAAGATGCTAATCGCTCTCAATACATCGAGCGCACGAATACTTGGCAGCACCACGTGAATGGGCGTGTAGATCAAGTAGCCGATCAGATTGTGAAAGAGGTGATTGGGATTGAAGTAAATTCTCCCTACATCATCTTTCGTGTGGTCATTTAGAACGAGTCCCTCGGCGCTCTGTCCGGCTCCCTCAATGTTCAATGCGAATCCGATCCCATCCCAATAGTGGTTCTTGGTCGGAAAGGAACCGTAGGCTATGAGCAGGATGGCAGCCAGAGCCACTGCGATAAGTCGGATAGATCCTGCGGGCGGCTGAGGCCGCTGACCCGCCCTGGAAATCGGCTCTGTTATGGAAGGAACGGTCGTGGTCATTTTGAGTTTTGTCAGCACGTGCGGCGCATGGACTAGGGAAATTGGGGAAATGGCGCCACGCCTGGCAGGCCCTCAACCGTTTCGGAAAGTGGCATTGTTGAGGGTCAAATCTGACGGCCTGGAAGACAACAGGCGGCGGCTCAACCAGGGATCGGTTCAGCACGCACACGATTCGGCTCAGTCGCCGTTTTGACGAAGTACGATCCACATTCCCCGGTACTAACTTAGGATTGCGAGCCTCACCCGGCTCGCGATGCAACCCACGTTTTTGGATCCGCCGGATTGCGATTGGTGCAAGATTAGCACCTAGCTTGTACCTTCCCGTCCAGCCTGCATTGATCTTTCGGCCACGCCGGCGGATCTTTCAGCCATGTTGAAGGGAAGCCGAGGATTCTCGTTCTCTTTGGCTGAAAGATACGCAAACAGTCCGAAAGAAACCGTTTCACTTCATACGCTTCGGGCTATCATGGCAGCACTGAATGCCCTGGATCTCGGTGCCGCAAGTGCCGTTGAGTCTGGAGGTTGGCTGCCCTCGGGTGAGGGGTGAGTCGATGGTCGCGATGGCGGCTGCAGAATCCGATCTGGAGTTTTCGGGGAGTGCGAGCATGATTGCAAGGTTCCTTACCGGGACGAATCCGGTGGCGGCTTCGCTAAGGCTGCTATTCCCCAAATGGTCAGTCCGAGCCGATGCCTATTTCTTCCTCCGCGACGACAAAGAATCTGAAGTCCCCCGCGCGGGCAACGGCCCACTGCCCCGAAAAGATTCGAGGCTTTCCAGATCTCGTACCTGTCTTCGTCCCGCCTTCGGACACTTGCGCTGTCTGGTGGACGCCCTACCCGTCGGTCAAGGTCCCGGCGTGAATAGCGGGGACCATGTGCGAAAGCCGATTCGGCACTACGTCGAGCGAGGGTGGAGAATCCAGGTTGGTGTAGCATGCATGTTATTGTGGCCCGAGACGGTGGCCAGCCAGTCTGCTGGGACATCGCTAATCGAAGTAGTCGTGCTCGATCAATCCGCGCGACCGCTGAGAAACGTTCTGGTCCAGCTCAAAATGGACGCGGATCAGCTTGCCACTATCAACACAGACGTAGTCGGCCAAGCTGCATTTGTCCAATTGCGTGCCGGCCGATACGAGACTACTGCTCAGCTTGAGGGCTTCGAATTGGGACGAGCCCAAGATCTGATCGTGTCACAGTCCGGCCCGATCTCCGTTGAACTGACACTCATCTCACGCTTGATCCGTCGGGAGAGTCTGGAGGTGCGGGGGACCTCTACGCCATTGGAAGGCGGAGCTGCCTCACCCGTCAGGATCACTGCGCGGTCGGCGAAGGTGCTTCCGAACCGAAACGTCGCTGATCCGGCCTCTGGCCTGTTCGTCGGACTGCGGGGGCGCCGCTTCACGGCTGACTTTGATGTGTGGTTCTGATCTCGGGATATCAGCCGGACACTGCCGGCTTGAAAGACTCGGCCCACACGCCGGTGGCCCAACCGTAGGCTGGCCATCGGCAGGGCTGGCTGCCACAACTATAGCCCTGGAAACTCATAACGGCTCTACCGTGTCAGCAGTTCAAGCTGCCATTCTGCGGGGAACATCTATTGTCTTAGCCGTTTTGTTGCTCAGCACGCCATTGGCAGCAGAGACGGAGAAGCACCGTGAGTTTGACGTTCCAGCGAACACGACTTGGGTAGCCGCCCTTGAAGTGGCGCGCAGTTCGTTTACAGTCGAAACCTCGTCGAAGGAACATGGCACCCTCCGTTTTCGGACTGTCCCCAGGATCGGCTTTCGATTCGAAGTATCCGTCCAGTCGGTCGGTCCCAAAAAGGCCAAGGTTGTAGTGCAACTCCTGAATGCGAATATTCCTGCGCTGCAAAAAACTGCCTGGCGCAGCGGCGACAAGTACCTCGAAAGCTTGGCAGCACGATTGGGGGTCCACAAGTGAAAACGCTACCCTGGCAAAGGCTCGCGACAGACGTGGTGTTCTTGATCTCCGGAACCTTGTTCGGCTCCTTGATACCGTTGACTGCTTCGGCCTGCTCGCAGGTAGCCAACCAGCCCCAAGCTCTTGAGATTCGGATTCACCACGAGACCCAAGCAACCGGTGTTGCACGGGCCGTCCGCGCTGACTTTGATCTCTTCTTCTCCGCTTATTCTGCCCTACTCCTAGAGCAGTTGCGTGGCGCTACTCCTGCCCACTGGGAGTATTGCGTTGTCCTCATACAGGAACCCCGGAGCGGGAAACTGAGGATTGTCGTGACAGGAAAGGCCCACAACATGGAGGTCAAAATCGGAACATTCGGACCCACTGGCGCACTGAAGCGGGTTCGTGGCGTTGTACAACGCTCTGTCGCCCTGTGGCGCGACCCGTATTTGGGTGCCCTTGCGAGCGGAGACTCCGCCGCGCTGAAAGCGCTTTTGCCTGGCTCACGGCGCAAATGACCGGACGCTGGATAATGATTTATGCTGAGATGCAACGAACTGCAAGAAGCGAATGCAACAGGTATGGACGGAGACGAGCACGTCCGCGGAAACGGACTTGTCACGACGGATCAGGGTAGGCAGATACCTGTGCAGTACGAACTCTGTCTCGGTCGGACCGTTCCCAATGCAGCATCCGGACGGGCGAATTTCCCCCGCAGCGTGCGCGGTGTAGTATCGGCACAGCAGGATCCGTCCTTCGTCTTCGTCTACTTCGGTCAAAGCATGACCCTGAAGATGGAAGACGGTCGATGCCTTCGGTTTTTCCACCAAGACATCGATGGCAATATCGTCCTGAATGACTGGATCGGATGACCCCCGATCTCCACGTCGAGCCACACGGCTCACAGAAATAGTTCGGGAATCCTTGTGATGTTTGTTTCCCTTCTCTCACAGCGCTCGCCTCGCCGCACCGGTGGAGATCAATGCCGAAAAAAAGGCGACAAGGCGTTCGGCGATAACTTGTGACCGAACCAGAACCCCGACTTCGATGTTTCGTTCCTGGGCCGCCTCGGTGAAGTTGGCAGACGATACGAATGCCGTCCGTCCGTCAACGACAACACATTTGGCGTGAAGGACAGCCCTCCGTTTTGCGTCGACGGCAAGCGATCGGGGATCGAAATAGATCTCCGGCAACGCTCGATCGCTCGGCCAATGGTCGGTGCGAAAGCGATGTGCGAAGGCGGCGATGAGCTGGCCGTCGGTGCTGGTGT
>JBDTPR010000001.1:0-42794 GCA_039932635.1 Candidatus Solibacter sp. | reverse complement strand
TGATGTTTTTCGAGAAGCGGACGCAGAGTTCCATCAAGCACCGCCGCCTGCGCTATCTGCTGCTATTCGCGGCGCGCGCCCTGCTGGTATTGCTCCTCGTTCTTGCCTTCGCCCACCCCTACGTGCGCCAGAATATCGTGGCCTCCCAGCGGAGCGGCGAAGTCACCGTACTAGCCATCGATAATTCGCTGAGCATGCGCACCGGCACTCGCCTCTCGCAGGCCAAGACGGCGGCCAAAGCCGTGATCGGCGGATTGCGCGTGGGACAGCGCGCGCAGGTGCTCGCCTTCGGCTCCCGCGTGGCGGTCCTCAGCGAGGTCACCGACGATCACAATTCGCTCAACGCCGCGGTGGATTCCATCGAGGCCGGCGATGCCCGCACGTCCTACGGCGAACTTTCGCGCTCCGTGCGCTCCATCGCCACGTCCCTCAAACTCCCGCTGGCCGTCGAACTCTACTCCGACATGCAGGCGACCGGTTGGCCGGCGAACTTCAACGACATCCGCCTCAGCAACGCCATCAAACTCAATCCACACCCGATCGAAGCCAAGGAGACCGGCAACTTCACGGTGGAAAACGTGGTCGCGCCGCGCCGCGTATACGACGCCAAGAAGACCCGTGTGCTGGTCACGGTGGCCGGCTTTGCCAACAAAAAGGCCACGCGCACCGTGTCGCTCAGCCTGAACGGCCGCGTCACCGAATCCAAGCAGGTCGAAGTTCCTGAGAACGGACGCGCCACGGTCGAATTCCTCTCTCTCGACGTGCCGTACGGCCGCAATAAGGGCGAAGTGCGGATCGATACCGCCGACCCCCTTCCGGCCGACGACAGCTTCTACTTCTCCGTGGAGCGCAGCGATCCCCGCCACGCGCTCTTCGTACAGGAAAACACCGGCAGCCGCGCACTCGTCTTCTTCAAAGCCGCACTCGAAGCCGCCGGACAATCCGCCTTCGAGATCGATCAGGCCACCGTGGACCAGGTGGCCAACGTGGCGCCCAATAAGTACGCGTTCGTCGTCCTTAGCAACATCGGCGCCGTACCGCCCACTTTCGAGAGTGCCCTGCGCGATTACGTGCGCGCCGGCGGCAGCGTTTTGATCTCGCTCGGCAGCCTTTCGGTGGGCCGCAGTAAAGTCCCCGTCACAGGCGACGCGATTACGGAAACCCGTTACGCCGGCCGCGAGGGCGAGCGTTTTCAAACTGCCGCATGGCTGGATGCTTCGCACCCTTCGATTCTTAAGGACGACCGTTGGGAAGGCGTCAAGTTCTATCAGGCGATCCACGTGGCTCCGGGCAACGCACGGGTCGTCGCCAAGCTGAGCGACCAGACCCCGGTTCTGATCGATCAACAACTTGGCGAAGGCCACGTGCTGATCTTCGGCTCCACGTTCGACAACGTAGCTAACGATTTCCCGATTCATCCGTCCTTCGTCCCATTCATCGAGCAGACGGCGCGTTATCTCGGACACCTCGACGCGGGACCGGCTATGGTGCTGGTCGGCGGCTTCGGCGAACTGCGCGATTCCAAGGAAAAGGGCGCCGCCGTGGATGTGCTGGACCCCAAGGGCGAACGCGCACTTTCCCTGGAAGAGGCTACGAAGGCCCAGAACATTCAGTACACGATGGCGGGTTTCTACGATATCCGCCGGCCCAACGGGCGCAACGAACTGGTGGCCGTGAATGCCGACCGGCACGAGAGCGATCTCACACCGGTCACGAACGACAACCTGAGTTTGTGGCAAAACACAGCACAGGGAACGGTCACGGGGAGCAACACCACCGGCGAGGAACAGAAACCGGTGTCATTATGGTGGTATGTCATGCTGGCAGTGCTGTTGCTGGCATTGGCCGAGTCCTTACTGGGTAATCAACACCTATCGGTTGATAAAGAGGCGGCTGTATGAAACCTTTGGATCGCTTGAGTGAGTACCTGGGAGCCATTGAAAAACGGCTCCGTCTCATTGCGCTGACGCGCGGGATTGCGGTAACGGCCGGTATGGCGTTAGCCCTGACCGTGGTGGCAGTGCTGGTTATTAATCAGTTCGCCTTTTCCAACGGCAGCGTGATCGGCGCGCGCGTGTTCCTTTTCCTCGGAATCGCGCTGGCCATCGGCCTGGCACTTGTGATCCCCGTCATTCGCCTGAATCGCCGCAATGCGGCCCGGCGCGCGGAAGCCGAATACCCCCAGTTCGAAGAGCGCCTCCTCACGCTCACCGAGCGTCTCGAAAGCACTCCCGGCGACCCCTTCCTCGAACTGCTGGCCGACGATGCGCTCAGGCTGGCCAAGAATGCCGAGCCGAAGACCGTCGTCAAGAGTTCGTGGATCGTCAGCTTCTCGTCGGCCGCGGTAGTCGCGGCTCTGGCGCTGATCTGGCTCGCCTCCGCCCCCGGTTTCATGGGCTACGGCACCTCGCTCTTATGGGCCGGACTGCCCAAGGGCGTCAGCAAACCCTTTTACGCGATTACCGTCGATCCCGGCAATCGGACCGTGCGCAAACGCAGCGACCAGTTGATTACCGCGCACCTCTCCGGTTTCAGCGCGCCGAAAGTGCGCTTTTTCGCCAAGTACGCCAGCGCTTCGCAGTGGGAGCAGGCCGAAATGGGCGTCGAGCCCGGCGGCGCGGCGTATCAGTTCGTGATCGCGGGTGTACCCGAGAATCTGGAATATTACGTGGAAGCCGGCGGCGTGAAGAGCAGCACCTATAAGCTCTCGGTCATCGATCTGCCCAGCGTCAAGAAGATTAAGGTCACGTATCACTACCCCGCGTGGCTCGGCGCTAAGGACGAAGTGGAAGATCCGGGCGGCGATCTGCGCGCGGTCGAAGGCACTAAGGCGGATGTGGCAGTCACCACCGACCGTCCGTTGGCCAACGGCATCCTGATGTTGGACGACGGCACCAAGCTTACGCTGCGCGCCGGTTCCGACGGCGTTATGGTGGCTACCGTGCCGATTCTGAAAGACGGCCAGTTCCACATCGCGGCGCTAGAGGGCGGCGAGGACGTTCGCCTGTCCGAGGACTACTTCATCGAAGCCCAGCGCGACAAGGCGCCGGAGATCAAGATGACGCGGCCGGGACGCGATTTCAAAGCATCGCCGATCGAAGAAGTCAGCATCGCGGTGGAAGCCAAGGACGATTTCGCGCTCAAAAACGTCGAACTGCACTATTCCGTGAACGGCGCGCCCGAGAAGGTGGTGCCGATGGCGTCCGGGGGCAAGACGGCGACCGGCAACGCCACCATCTCGCTGGAAGATTTCAAGGTGGAACCCGGCGACGTGGTCAGCATGTACGCGGTGGCGAAAGACGCCCGAAACAAGACCAGCACCGACATTTACTTCATCGAAGTCCAGCCGTTCGAACGCAACTACACGCAGAGCCAGCAGGCCGGCGGTCAAGGCGGCGGAGGCGGCGGCGATGAGGAAGAGGGCCAGATCTCCAAGCGCCAGAAGGAAATCATCGCGGCCACGTGGAATCAGTTGAAGGGTGCGGGCGCCAAGGGCACCGAGCAGGAAAACGCGGCCTTCCTGGCCAGCGTGCAGAGCAAACTCCGCGACCAGGCGAAATCGCTGGCCGATCGTATGAAGGCCCGCCAGTTGACGGCCGCGGGCGAGAGTTTCAAGAGCTTCGTGAAGGACATGGAGACGGCCGTGGAGGCGATGGGTCCGGCCACGGAGAAGCTCAAGGGCGCCAAGTGGCAGGATTCGCTGCCGCACGAACAAAAAGCGTTGCAATACCTGATGCGCGCCGAAGCGACCTCTCGTGACATTCAGGTGGCCTTCGGCAATCAGCGCCAGGGCGGCGGCGGTGGGGGAGGCGGAGGCGCCGGGGCGCGCGATATGGAAGGCCTCTTCGACCTCGAACTCGATACCGAAAAGAATCAGTACGAGAGCAACAAAACGCAGTCCGGCGGCGGCGGACAGGAGAAGCAACAGCAGCAGATCGATGAGGCGCTGCAGAAGCTACAGCAGCTTTCCAAACGCCAGCAGGAACTCGCTGAGCAGCAGAAAAAGGGTCAGCAGCAGACCTCGCAGCAGCGCTGGCAACAGGAAATGCTGCGCCGCGAAGCTGAGCAGTTGCAGCGGCAGCTCGAAGAAATGACCAAGGGCCAGCAGAGCCAGCAGTTGAGCCGCAATCAGCAGGGTCAGCAAGGCCAACAAGGTCAGCAGGGACAACAGGGTCAGCAAGGTCAGCAGGGTCAGCAAGGTCAGCAAGGTCAGCAGGGTCAGCAAGGTCAGCAAGGTCAGCAGGGTCAGCAGGGCCAACAGGGTCAGCAGGGCCAACAGGGTCAGCAAGGCCAACAAGGACAGCAAGGCCAACAGGGTCAGCAAGGCCAACAGGGTCAGCAAGGCCAACAGGGTCAGCAGGGCCAACAGGGTCAGCAAGGACAACAGGGTCAGCAACAGCAAACCCCGCAGCAACGCGCCCAACAGCAACAGCAGCAGGCGAACGCCGTGCGCGGTGCCAGCCCGGAACAGATGCGCCAGATCCTGGATCGTCTGAACCAGGCGATGGAGGACATGCGCGGTGCCGCTTCCTCCCAGCAGGCCGGGACCCCGCAAGGCGAGGCGCAGGCCCGCCGCGCAGCCGACCGCATGAAGGAAGCCGAGCAGATGCTATCCGGTGTGCGCGGCGCGCAATCCTCCAATCAGGTGGAAGACCTCGCCCGTCAGGCCGAGGATCTTGCCCGCCGGCAGCAGGCTTTTGAAGGTCAGATGCGCAAGACCTTCGGACCCAACAGCCAGGGCATCACGCGCGAGCAGGCCGGGCAGATGGCCACCGAGAAGGAAGGCGAAGTTCAGGATCTGAAGAAGCTCCAGCAGGGCATGCAGTCCGCCGTGCGCGATCTGCAGAATACGCAGCGTAAGGCGGCCACCAAGATGCGCGAGGCGCTCGGCGAAGTCCAACAGGCCGAAATCGAACGCGACATGCAGCGCAATGCCGATTGGATCCGCCGCGGTATGGGCGGCTACGCCGTCATGTCCGAGGCCACCATCACGCAAGGCATCAATCAGCTGAAGGATCAGTTGAAGGAAGTCCAGCAGGCCATGGGCAAGGGTACCGACGGCAAGGGCGGCGGCCAGAACGACAAGCTGGCCGAAAACGCTCTCGGACAGGTGGAGCGCCTGCGTCAACAGCTGGAGCAGATGGGCGCACAGCGCGGCCAACAGGGTCAGCAGGGCCAGAACGGCCAGCAGGGACAGCGTGGACAGCAGTCGCTCCAACGCGGTCAACAGGGCCAGCAGGGTCAACAGGGCCAGCAGGGTCAACAAGGCCAGCAGGGTCAACAAGGTCAACAGGGCCAGCAAGGTCAACAGGGTCAACAGGGCCAGCAGGGGCAACAGGGTCAGCAAGGCCAACAGGGTCAGCAAGGCCAGGGACAGGGGCAGGGTCAATCGGCTCAGGGCTCGCCCGGTCAGCAGGGCGGCGGTGGAAACCAGAACGGCGGCCAGAATCCGCAGGGCGGCAATAACCGCGGCGGCAGCTGGAACGGCAACCCTCAGGGCGGACCCGCATTCGGCAACGGCGAGCCCCGCGGACCGGTAAACCCGCAGGACTTCACCAACAACTACAACCAGACGCTCCAGACCCTGCGCCAACTTCAGCAGCAGGCCCAGGGCAACGACCCCTCCATGGTGCAGGATCTGCAGAACCTGATCCGCGACATGCAGCGCCTCAACCCCAACACCTACGCCAACGACCCGCTGCTCGCCGAGCGCATCCAGTCCACTCTGATGGGCGGCATTCAGCAGGTCGAAATGGAACTCCGCCGCAAGGTGGAGGAGGCCAACGGCACGGGCAGCGTGCGCAGCGCAGGCGGCGAAAAAGTTCCGCAGGGCTATCAGGAAAAAGTCGCCGACTACTACCGGAAGCTCTCTAGCAAAAAGCAGTAAAACGAACCCAATCAGGGCGGCCCACCGCGGCCGCCCTTCTCCTTCCCCGCTTGCCCCCGACCTTCAAATACGCTAATCTCTATAGATATACGGATGATTGCACTGCATCCGGTTTAGGTCTCCTATGGCAACAACCACCGCGGAAGCCCTTGCTCAACGGGAAAAGCTTGAGAATCAATACGATACAACGGTCCGGCAAGAAATCGAAACTTTCCGGGTCAAAGCATTGTCCCACCTGGCAGGCGAGATTAGCGACAAGGATTTTCGCCCCTACCGCCTGAAACACGGCATCTACGGGCAGCGTCAGGCCGGCGTCCAAATGGTGCGCTGCAAGATCCCAAGCGGCCTCCTGACCACCGCCCAGATCAACGCCCTCGCCCAGATCGCCGACGAGTTCGGCGGCGGCCGCGGACACCTCACCACCCGCCAGAACATCCAGTATCATTTCGTGCCGCTCAACCAAGTGGCCGATCTCATGACCATCCTGGCCGACGCTGGGCTCACCAATCGCGAGGCCTGCTACAACACCGTCCGCAATGTGACGGCCTGCACCTGGTCGGGCATCGCGCAGGACGAAGTTTTCGATGTGCGCCCCTACGCGCAGCGGCTCGCCTACGCGTTCCTCCGTCAGGACCTGACGCAGAATCTGCCACGTAAATTCAAGTTCGCGTTCGACGGCTGCCGCAACCGCGATTGCATCCAGGGCGCCATCAACGACGTTGGCCTGCGCGCCCTGATCCGCGACGGCAAGCGCGGCTTCCGCATGATCATCGGCGGCGGTCTCGGCCCCCTGCCCACCGAAGCGCAGCTGCTGCACGACTTCATTCCCGAGGAAGAACTGCTCCCCTGGTGCGAGGCCGTGGTCCGCCTCTTCAACAAGTACGGCAACCGCGAGAACAAGAACACCGCGCGCATGAAATTCGTGATGCGCAATCGCGGCATCGCGTGGATGAAGGAGGAGATTCAGAAGAATTTCGAGGACATCCGCGAGAACGGCGGCATCGCGTGGCCCGAGATTGTACCCGAAGGCTTTGGCGGCTACGAATCCAATCCCAAGCCGCTCGGTAACGGCGCGCTGCTCCCCGTGGTGAATCAGCCCGCTTCCGGCGACGCCGCGTACGACGCGTGGCTCGAAAGCAACGTGCGCGAGCAGAAGCAGACCGGCTATGCCTCGGTCACTGTCACTGTGGATCAGGGCAATCTCACAGGCGATCAGTTGCGCGGTCTCGCCCGCCTGTCCGGCACCGCCGGCGACGGACTCCTGCGCGTCGCGATCAATCAGAATGTGGTGCTGGCCTTCCTCCCGCTGGCCCGCCTGCCGCAGGTCTATGCGGCGCTCAAGGAACTCGATCTGGCTAGCGGCGTGGGCGCGGGCGAAATCGCCGACGTGCTCACTTGCCCCGGCGCGTACACCTGCAATCTCGGCATCACCAAGACGATGAATCTCGGCGCGGCGCTGCAGGAGACCGTCCGCACATACGACGACCCGCGCATCAAGCGCCTCACCATCAAAGCCAGCGGCTGCCCCAACGCCTGCGGGCACCATTGGATCGCCGACCTGGGCTTCTACGGCAACGCTCGCAAGATCGATGGCCGCGAAGTTCCCTACTACCAAATGCTGCTCGGCGGCGGACAGGACGAGCAGGGCATCATGCGCTTCGGCATGGCCATACAGTCCATCCCCGCGCGGCTCGGGCCAGAGGCCGTGCGCCGTGTCCTCGAACACTTCCAGGCCAACCGCCTGGAGAACGAGAGCTTCCGCGACTACGTTCTGCGCTTCAAAATCGAGACCTTCCGCGCGCTGACCGCCGACCTGGCGAAGCCTGCCGATCTCTTCCCCGAACTTTATCAGGATTGGGGCGACACGGAAGCCTACTCGCTGAAGTTGGGCCGGGGCGAGTGCGCGGTCTAACTCCGCGCACGGTTGCGCCAGGAATTACACTCCGCCTTCCAAGAGCACCAGGCGTGGGCAAGCACGCGGAAAATTTCATCCCGGGCAAAGGGCTGCGTCAGCAGATCGTCCGCGCCCGAGTTCATCACTTCCGTCCACATGGCTTTGTCGGCCAGCTGGTCAGTCACAATCAAACGAGGCGCCGGAGTCGAGCGGTGCAACTCATCGAGCAGCGTGCGCCAGGAAAGCCTTCCGCTGGGCTGGTACTGCGCCACCACGACGCCCACGGTTGAAGCGCGCAGGTAGGCCAATGCCTTCTCGAAGCTGGTTGCGCTTTGAATATCCCACTTGTGGCGGCAGAGTTGGGACAAAAAGCCGGTTCTCTCGCCGGGATCGCAAAGCACGGTCAGAATGGAAACGCGGTCGCCGGATCGCAGCCGGGACGGTGGGTTGAGCACAGCATCGTATGTGGGACTCATACTATTGCTGACGCAGCACACGCCGCTTTTCGCCGCCCGTTTAGCCCGCACAATGTCGACGCCGGCGGAAAGCTTTGTTAAGCAGCGTAGCCCTTTTTAAATGGGCGGCAAGCCACCACCCACTGCGGGAGCGATGCGGATCGGGAAAGCGGTTAGGATACTCCTGCCCCGCGGGGAATATAATGGGTGCGATGCTGAGACTGGGGATACTGGGTGGGACATTCGTCTGCCTGACGGCATTTGTGCCGCTACGTGCCGCCGACGTCGCGCTGCCGCCTGCCGCCACCGCCAAGATCGAATTCGCCCGCGATATCGAGCCTCTGCTCGCTAAACGCTGCTACGCCTGCCATGGCCCGCAGCAGCAGATGAGCGGCCTGCGCCTGGATCAAAACGACGCCGCGCTCAAGGGTGGCGCCGCGGGCAAGGACATCGTCCCCGGCAAGAGCGCCGATAGCCGCCTGATTCACCGCGTGGCCGGCGTGGACAACAAATTCATGCCTCCCATGGGCGCGCACCTGACTGCCGCTGAAGTCGGACTGCTGCGCGCGTGGATCGACCAGGGCGTCGAGTGGACAGCCCGCGCGCCGCACTGGAGCTTCCAGAAGATTCAGCGCCCCGCCCCGCCCGCTGTCCGCAACACCAAATGGGCGCGCAACGCCATCGACAATTTCATCCTCGCGCGCCTCGACAAGGAAGGCATCGCGCCTTCGCCCGAAGCACCCAAACTCACTTTGCTTCGCCGCGTCAGCCTCGACATCACCGGCCTGCCGCCGACGCCCGAACAGGTCCGCGATTTCATGGGCGATGCCCGGCCCGACGCTTACGAGCGCATGGTGGACCGTCTGCTCGATTCGCCGCACTATGGCGAGAAGTGGGCGCGGTACTGGCTGGACCTCGCGCGCTATGCCGATAGCGACGGCTACGAAAAAGATCGCGCGCGTCCCTGGGCCTGGCGCTACCGCCACTGGGTGATCGACGCGCTGAATCGCGACCTGCCCTTCGACCAGTTCACCACGCAGCAACTCGCCGGCGACCTGCTGCCGCAACGCAATCTCGACACTCTGGTGGCCACCGGTTTCAATCGCAACACGCTCACCAATCGCGAAGGCGGCACCGACCCCGAGCAGTTCCGCGACGAGCAAGTGCTCGACCGCGCGGCCACTCTCGGCACCGTCTGGATGGGACTCACGGTGGGCTGCGCGCAGTGTCACAACCATAAATACGACCCCATCAGCCAGAAAGAGTTCTATCAACTCACCGCCTACTTCAACACCCAGGAAGAGGTCAACGTCCAGGCGCCGCTGCCCGGCGAACTCGGCCCCTACCTGACCGCCAAGCCCGAATTCGACCTCAAGAAACAGGCGCTGCTCGCCGAGTATAAGATCCCCGAGAACCTGGTGGATTACGAAGCCAAACTCCGCGACTCGGCGCTCCATCCCGGCACCCACGACGATTGGGATTTCGCCTACGGCGAGTTCACCCACACTGTCGATAACGCTCGCAAGGTGCTCTTCCTGGACCCCGCGAAACGCACCGAATTGCAGCGTAACGCGATGCTCGATGTCTTCCTGGGTTCCTGCGGCAACCTCTATGGGAAGGAGTACTGCGACGCGCTCAAGATCGCCGAATTGCGCACCAAGCTCAGCGAGCTGAACGCCAAATTGCCGCCCGTCAGCTATGCCCCCGTGCTGATCGAGAACGACACGCCGCCCAAGACTTATATTCACGTCAAGGGCGATTGGCGCGAGCGCGGCGACGAAGTGCAACCCGGCACGCTCGCCGTGCTACCGCCCATGCCCGCCCGCGAAACCGGCCGTCTCGGACTGGCCCGCTGGCTGGTCTCGCCCGAGCACCCCCTGACTTCGCGCGTCGCAGTCAACCGCCTGTGGCAGGAAGTTTTCGGACGCGGCATCGTCTTCACCAGCGAAGATTTCGGCACCCAGGGCGACCGTCCCACCCATCCCGAACTGCTCGACTGGCTGGCCTCCGAGTACATTCAGCGCGGCTGGAGCACGAAGCAGATGATCCGCCTGATGGTGACGTCCGCGGCCTATCGCCAGAGCTCGAAGGCCCGCCCCGAGCTCGCCGCGAAGGATCCCGACAATCTGCTGCTTGCGCGCCAGTCGCGCCTGCGCCTGCCCGCCGAACTCATCCGCGACGAATCGCTCTATGCCGCCGGACTGCTGGATCTGCGCATCGGTGGCCGTAGCGTGAGGCCGCCGCAGCCTAAGGGTGTCGCCGAGCTTTCGTATAACGGCAGCGTGAAGTGGGAAGAGAGCACCGGCCCCGATCGCTATCGCCGCGGCCTCTACATTCTTTTCCAGCGCACCGTACCCTATCCGCAGTTGATGAGCTTCGATGCGCCCTCCGCCAGCCTCTCCTGCTCGCGCCGCGAGCGCACGGACACTCCGCTGCAAGCGCTCAACCTGATGAACGACCCGGTCTTCTTCGAAGCTTCGCAGGCGCTCGCCTTCCGCATCATGCGCGAGGCGTCGGGCGGTTTCCGCCAGCGTCTCAATCATGCCTTCGCGATCACGCTGGCGCGCGAACCTTCGCAGCGCGAGGCTGAGCGTCTGGGCAAGTTTTTCGATGAGACCAGCCGCCGCCTCACCGCCAATCCGCAGACCGTGCCCGCGCTCTTCCCCAACCAGTTGGAAGGTGTGCCGCAGGCCGAAGCCGCGGCCTGGGTCGAGTTGAGCCGCGTCCTCCTCAATCTGGACGAATTCATCACAAGGGACTAACGCCATGGATTTGGAACAATTCCGCAGGATTCAATCCCGCCGCAAATTCTTCCGCGATTGCGCGGGCGGCATCGGCACCATCGCCCTCGCGCAGATGCTGGAGCAGGACGCGCGCGCCGCCGCCGTCGAACAGAATCCGCTAGCTCCCCGCAAAGCCCATTTCCCAGCCAAGGCGAAGAACATCATCTTCATGTTCATGGAGGGCGGACCCAGCCAGATCGATCTCTTCGACCCCAAGCCCGAACTCCAGAAGTGGCACGGTAAGCCGCTGCCCGCCGAACTCACCAAAGACCTGCGTCTGGCGTTTACCAAGCCCAACGCCGCCGTACTCGGCAGTCCGCGCATCTTCACGCCGCACGGCCAGAGTGGCACGGAGTTTTCCGACTTCATCCCCAATATCGGAAGCTGCGCCGACGATCTTTGCCTGGTGCGCTCCATGTTCACCGACGCGTTCAACCACCATCCCGGCCAGTTAATGCTCTTCGGCGGCAGCATACAGGTGGGTCGTCCGACGATGGGCGCGTGGACGCTGTACGGCCTCGGCAGCGAGTCGCAGAACCTGCCCGGCTTCGTCGTGTTGAGTTCCGGCGTCGGCACCAGCGGCGGCACTTCCAACTGGTCGAGCGGCTATCTGCCATCCACCTATCAGGGCGTGGTTTTCCGCAGCGCGGGCGATCCCGTGCTCTACCTCTCGAATCCTCCGGGCGTGACCCGCGAGATGCAGCGCGCCGAACTCGACGTGCTCAAGGATCTCAACGAGGAGCACTACACCAACACCGGCGATATGGAGATCGCCTCGCGCATCTCCTCCTACGAGCTCGGCTTCCGCATGCAAATGGCGGCCCCCGAACTTCTCGATTTTTCGAAGGAAAGTCCTGAGACGCTCGCCATGTACGGCGTCAATGAGGACCCCACCAAACAGTTCGCGACCAATTGCCTGCTGGCCCGCCGCATGGTGGAGCGCGGCGTGCGCTTCGTCATGCTCAACCATGCGAGTTGGGACGACCACACCGATCTCAATCGCAAGCTCAAGACCCATTGCGATGTCGCCGACAAGCCCACAGGGGCGCTGATCAAAGATCTCAAGCAGCGCGGCCTGCTCGAAAATACGCTGGTCGTATGGGGCGGCGAATTCGGGCGCACGCCGATGTGCGAGATCCGCAATCCGCGCGACGCTAACAATGCGGGCCGCGACCACCATCCGCTCGCCTACAGCCTCTTCATGGCGGGCGGCGGCATCAAGGGCGGCACCGTAGTCGGCAAGACCGACGACCTCTGCATGAATGTGGTGGAAGACAAAGTCCACGTCCACGACCTCCAGGCTACCTTGCTCCACTGCCTGGGGCTGGATCACACGCGTCTCACGGTGCACCACATGGGCCGCGATTTCCGCCTTACCGACGTGGAAGGCAAGGTCGTGCAGAAGATGTTGGCATAGAATCGCCTTCCTAGATCTTCCGCGAGTTGGGCGAGTGATCGCTACAATAACCTTCTGGGCAGCGATTGCCCGCCAGGAGCCCCTTTGCGCATCAAGAAAGCTGTCATCACCGCGGCCGGCCAGAGCCAGCGTGCGCTGCCGCTTCAAACCCTGATCGATCGCGACGGCCAGGAGAAGCCTGTCCTCAGTATCCTCATCGAGCAGGCCCTCGCCGCCAACATAGAGGAGATCTGCGTCGTCGTCTTCCCTGGCGACGAGGCGCGCTACGCCGACGCCGCCGGGCGCCACGCCTCCAGCGTGCGCTTTGTCGCCCAACCCACGCCCGCGGGCTACGGCAACGCCATCCTGTGCGCCCGCGACTTCACCGGCGCCGACCCCTTCCTCCACATGGTCGGCGATCATCTCTACATCTCCACCGGCGCCGAGCCCTCCACGCACCGCCTGGTCGCGCTGGCTGAAGCCGCCGAGTGTTCGGTCAGCGGCGTACAGCCCACTCGCGAGAGTTTGCTGCCGCGCTTCGGCACGGTCGCCGGCCGACGCATCGAAGGCCGCAGCGACCTCTATCGCATCGACACCATCATCGAGAAGCCAACGCCCACGGAGGCGGAACAGCGTCTCATGGTCTCCGGCATCCGCGCCGGCTACTACCTCTGCTACTTCGGCATTCATGTGCTCACCCCGCACGTCATGGAGGTCCTCGCCCAGGGCGTGCCCACTCTCTCCGCCGCGCTCTCCGAAGTAGCGCGCAACGAGCAGTACCTCGCCCTTGAAGACGAAGGCCGGCGGTACGATCTGGGCGCGCGCTACGGGCTCCTCGTCGCCCAACTCGCACTCGCACTCAACGGCGAGGACCGCGTCCAGGTGCTCTCGCAACTCCTCGAACTTCTCGCCGATCGCGAATTGCGCACCGCAGCGGGAGGAAGCCGCCAGTGAGCCTGCTCACCGACGTGATTACGGCCGCGGGCGAGGCACGCGATCAATCGCTCGACGCCCTGTGCCGCGATCTCTCGCTTGACGAACTGCTCGCCGAATGCCAGGCGCTCGACCGCTTCCGCCGCGCCAGCGACAACCTCTACGAGCGCGTACGAGCCCTCTTCTTCCTCTACGCAATCCACCGCTTCCACATTCCGCTGCGCCCCGCCGCCGCCGCGCCCGCCGCGATTCCTTTCGCCGGCTACAACAATTTGCTGAAGCGACGCTTCGAAGAAGCCATTGATCTCTTCCTCGCCGCACAGGCCGCCCACGGGCCGAGCGCCGCCATCTCCAGCGCGCTCGCCGCGGGCTACAAATCCGTCGCCTTCCAGACACTCGCCGACCAGGTGCGCCGCAGCGTACGCAGCGTGCGCGGCAACCAGTGGATGTTCCGCACCGGGCATCCCGCCGACTATCCGCTTCGCCTGCGCCCCGAACTCCTTGAGGGCGCGCCGTCGTTCCCCATTCTGCGCGAGACCACTCCTGTGCGCATGGACCTCACCCACAGCGGCTGGAGCGACATCTTTTTCCTCGGCATGGACTTCCCGGAGGGAGCGCGCGTCCTCAATATCTCCATCGACCTCGCGGTGCGCGGCAACACGCAGAATGCCTCGCCCAAGCCGCCGGTCGAAGCCTATTTCCGCGTGATCGATGAGCCTGTCCTGCGTCTCACCAGCGTCGATTTGCAAGCCTCCGCCGACGTCACATCCATCGCGGAGGTCTTCGATTTCGCGCGCGATTACCTCGGCCTCTTGAAGGCCGCGGTGATCGCCAGCGGACTCGTGCCGCCGGGGCTGGAAGGCGCCACGCAGCCGCTCGCCGACCTCCTCGCACGCCTCACCGGCAAGCCCGGCCACGGCATTGAAATCGTCAGCAAGGTGAACGACATTCCCAAGGGTTCGCGGCTCGCCGTGTCCACCAATCTGCTGGCCTGCCTGATCTCGGTGTGCATGCGCGCCACCAATCAGATTCACGCGCTCACGGGGTCGCTCGAAGAGCCTGACCGCCGCCTCGTGGCCGCCCGGGCGATCCTCGGCGAGTGGCTCGGCGGCAGCGGCGGCGGCTGGCAGGATTCCGGCGGCGTGTGGCCCGGCATCAAGGTGATTCACGGCGTGCTGGCCGGAGAGGGCGACCCCGAATTCGGCATCAGCCGCGGACGCCTGCTGCCCAATCACGACATCCTCGGCGAAGATCGCGTGCCTGCCGCCACGCGCCAGAAATTGCAAGAGAGTCTCGTGCTGGTGCATGGCGGCATGGCGCAGGACGTTGGCCCCATTCTCGAAATGGTCACCGAGAAATACCTGCTGCGCTCCGAAACCGAATGGCTTGGCCGCAAGCAGGCCATCGGCATTCTCGACGAAGTGCTCGGCCATCTGGAACGCGGCGAAATCGACGCGGTGGGCGCGTGCACGCAGAAAAATTTCGACGGGCCCATTCAGACCATCATTCCGTGGGCCGGCAACCTTTACACAGACACCTTGATCCGTCGCACGCGCGCCGAATTCGGCGACGATTTTTGGGGCTTCTGGATGCTCGGCGGGATGTCGGGCGGCGGCATGGGCTTCCTCTTCAACCCGCGGCGCAAGGAAGAAGCGCAGCAGCGCATGCAGGTCATCATGAGCGAAACCAAGCGCGCCATGGAACGCAGCGTGCCCTTCGCCATGGAGCCCGTGGTCTACAATTTCGCCATCAACGAGCGCGGTACGCAGGCCGTTCTGCTCAGCGGTGAAGACGCGCTGATGCCCGCCGGCTACTACACCCTCGCCGTGCCTCCACTGCTGCGCACCGAGAGCCGCAATCTCTCCGCCGGGCGCCGCGCCGAACTCGAGCGCTTCACGGCCGCCTGCCGTACCGTGGAAGACTTCTCCGGTATGGTGCACAACCTCTTCGACCATCTGCTGCCGCGCGCGCAGAATCAGGAGGCCGACCGCACCCAGACGCTCGAAGCCCTGCTCGAGACCCATGGCTTCGATCGCATGCAGCACGAGCAGATTCAATCCGAGCTGCACTCCGGACGTATCGGCCTGGCGCAGAATCGCCTGCCGGGCACCAGCCGGATCGACGATGCCGTACCTGATGTACTCGACCCGCGCCATCGCGCGCTCGGCGCGCAGGCATTGGCCGAAGGGCGCGTCGCCGTGGTCACCCTGGCCGGCGGGGTGGGCAGCCGTTGGACCAAGGGCGCGGGCGCTGTGAAAGCGCTCAACCCGTTCTGCAAACTCGGCGGCCGCCATCGCAACTTCATCGAGACTCATCTCGCCAAGAGCCTGCGCGTGGGCCGCGAATGCGGCACGCTGCTGCCGCACGTCGTCACCACAAGCTACCTGACCCACGACGCCATCGCGCAGCACCTGCAACGCGAAGCCAACCACAATTATCCGGGGCCGCTGCTGCTATCGCCCGGCCGCGTCATCGGCCTGCGCATGATCCCCATGGAGCGCGACCTGCGGTTTGCGTGGGAGGAAATGGCGCAGCAGATGCTCGACGAACAGGCACAGAAGGTCCGCGAAGGGCTGCGCGCGGCGCTCATTAAGTGGGCCACGCAGGCGGGCGAAGGCTCGAACTACACCGACAATCTGCCGATGCAGTGCCTGCATCCGGTGGGGCATTGGTACGAAGTGCCCAATCTCTTGCGCAATGGCACGCTACTGCGCCTGCTGGAACAGCGCCCGCGTTTGAACTACCTTTTGGTGCACAACATCGACACTGCCGCGGTGGACGTGGATGCCACGATTCTCGGCCAGCATATCGCGAGCGGCGCCGCAATGACCACGGAAGTAATCGCGCGCCACCTGGAGGATCGCGGCGGAGGTCTCGCGCGCGTGGACGATCGCGTGCGTCTGGTGGAAGGCCTGGCGCTGCCCAACGACGAGTTGGAATCGCGCATGTCGTACTACAACAGCGCCACGTACTGGCTGGATATCGATCGCACGCTCGGAGTGTTCGGGTTGACGCGAGAGATGCTCTCCGACATCGCGCGGGTCAACGACGCGGTGCGCGTGGTGGCCGCTCGCATGCCCACTTACATCACGCTGAAGGACGTGAAGAAGCGCTGGGGCAAGGGCCAGGAGGATGTCTTCCCGGTAGCGCAATTCGAGAAGCTGTGGGGAGATATGACCGCGTTGCCTGAACTCGACTGCCGCTTCATCGGCGTCCCTCGCCAGCGAGGCCAGCAACTAAAAGAGCCCGCCCAATTGGATGCCTGGCTCCGCGACGGCTCCGCTGCCTACACCGATTCACTCTGCCTGTGGGCGACCGCTCCGTAGCGCTACAACCGTCCCAACGCGATTTTCGCCAAGCGTTCGGCCGCAGCCGACACCTGCGCCGCATCCCCAAAGCCCAGGATCGAAATCATCACGTACTCGCGATCTTCGCGAATCACGTGCAACTGCGTGCCGGCGCCCGCGATATCCAAAAAGAAGCCGCCGAATTCTGGAGCCAGCCTCACCGACGAGTCCTCGACTTCCTTCTTCAAGCTCGCGATCTCTACTGCAAGATTCACCGGCGCGCGCAGCCTCTGCAGCGTGATCGAGACCTGCCCGGTGCCCGACGCGTAGTCGCAAGTCGAATCCGCCCCGCGCACCTCTTCATTGCCGCGCGCAAATCGCCGCCCAAGGGCGCGCTCCACATCGACCGCGGTCACCGCGGAGCAAGCGCCGACCGCCTTGACCGGCCGGCCAACCACGGGCGCACCACTGCCGGCTGCCGCAAAGAACAAAAGAAGAGAGAGCACGTTCCCATTACCGGGTGCCGCACGACGCCATACAACCCCTCGCAGTACTCCCACGTTCCAGTACCGCCTGTGGTCGGCGCGGCCGGCATGCTTCCAGCATCGCGCGCAGTCCCACCACCCCGGCATGGAACTGCTCGCGGACTGCTGCAAGCAGGATGGTGTTGACACCAGCCGCCGCAACGGCAAGGAAACTGCCCGCGGACAATTGCTAGCAGGAGGGCGTTGACACCACACGCCGCATCGGCTAGTTTCAGGAATGCGCATTCAACTCTCACTCGCCCTGGTGCTGGGCGCTGTTGCCCTGACGGCCGGCACGGTGCCCACCATCGATGAATCGCTCGGCATGAAGTCCGTGGGCGGCGCTCAGATTTCACCCGACGGACGCTACGTCGCGTACACCGTGACGCAGGCCAATTGGGACCAGAACGAATTCGTCACCCAGATCTGGATCGCCGTGCCTGCTACCGGCGAGCGTTATCAGCTGACCAGCGGAAAGAAATCGGCAGGCGGCGCGCAGTGGTCGCCCGATTCGCGGCAACTGGCCTTCGTCAGCGATCGCGACGGCAAGCGGCAGATTTATCTGATCTCACCCCAAGGCGGCGAGGCGCGCGTGCTGACCGCGGAGGAGAACGGCGTCGGCGGCATCGCCTGGGCGCCCGATGGCAGCGCGATCGCGTTCACTTCCTCAGGCCCGGAAGAGAAGGCGCGCAAAGATCGCAAGGAGAAGTACGGCGAGTTCGACGTGATCGGCGGCGACTACCAGATGAATCACTTGTGGCGCGTCAAGGTCCCGGCCGACGTGCCCGCCGATAGCAAGAAACTACCCAAGGCGGAACCGCTCACCAAGGGCGAGACGTATAGCGTGAACTCGTTCTCATGGTCGCCCGACAGCAAGCGTATCGCGTTCAGCGCGGCAAAGGATCCCGACTTGGGTTCGAGCCAGACCGAGACGCTCTACGTGCTCGACCTGGCCGATCTGCACGTCAAGAAACTGCTCGACACTCCAGGACCCAACGGCAGCCCCAAGTGGTCGCCGGACGGTAAAGAGATCGCGTACGTGACATCGAACGGGCAGGAGTTTTTCTTCTTTACGAATAGCTACCTTGCGGTGATTTCGGCCGAAGGCGGCAAGCCGCGCATCCTCTCTCAGGAATTCGACGAGAACCCGGGCCTGATTGAGTGGGCGCCCGAGGGCATCTATTTCGCAGCCTCGCAGAAGACCGCCTCGCATCTCTTCCGCATCGACCCTGCGACTAAGGCCGTGCGTCGCATCAGCGGCCCCGATGCCTATCAAATCGGCGGCGCATCGTTCACGAAGGACCACCGCACCCTCGCGGCTTCCGGCGCGTCGCCTAATCGTTTCACCGAAGTCTTCGTCTCGCCAGTGAGCGACTTTGCCCCCAAGTACCTTACGGACATGAGCGCGCAGTACAAGGACTACAAGCTGGCCACTCGGGAAGTGGTGTCGTGGAAGTCGAAGGACGGAGCCACCATCGAGGGCATCCTGATCAAGCCAGCCGATTTCGACGCCACGCGCAAGTACCCGCTCCTGGTGGTGATCCACGGTGGACCCACCGGTGTGGACAGGCCCATGATGTCGGACGACCGTTACTATCCGGTGGAGCGCTTCGCCGCCAAGGGTGCCGTGATCCTGAGGCCGAACTACCGCGGGTCCGCGGGCTACGGCGAAAAGTTCCGCGCGCTCAATGTGCGCAATCTCGGGCTCGGCGACTACGACGATGTGATCACCGGCGTCGACATGCTGATCGCCAAAGGCATGGTCGATAAGGACCGCGTCGGCGCCATGGGGTGGAGCCAGGGCGGCTACATCTCCGCGTTCATCACATGCTATAGCGACCGTTTCAAGGCCGTCAGCGTGGGCGCGGGCATCTCCGACTGGATGACGTATTACGTCAACACCGACATACACCCATTCACGCGCCAATACCTGAAGGGAACGCCGTGGGACGACCCGGAGATCTATCGCAAGACCTCGCCGATCACCTACGTGAACCGCGCGCAGACGCCGACGCTGATCCAGCACGGCGACCAGGACAAGCGCGTGCCGCCGCCCAACGCCTTCGAACTATTCCAGGCGCTGCAGGATCGCAAGGTACCCGCAAAGCTCGTGCTTTACAAGGGTTTCGGACACCCCATCAACAAGCCCAAGCAACAGCGCGCCGTGATGGAACACAACTACGAGTGGTTCAGCAAATACATCTGGGGCGAAGAGGTCACTGCATCCACGGAAATGCAGTGATGCGCAAGCGGGCCGCGCCGTAGGGCACCAGCGTCACGATTTCTTCGGGCCGCTTGGTGGTCACGGGGCTCACCGGAATCGCGCCCGGCGAGTCGTCCACCAGTGTCCACTGCGGCAAGCGGCGAGCCTTCGCCGTGATCTCGACGGGTGCAGCGGTCGCAGTGTACGGCTGTTGCTGCATCGGCTTCTCGGTCACATTGAAGGTGTCCTTCAGCAGCGCGTAGTTCCAGGGCGAAGTGGGATAGACTTCCCAATCGGCGGCGGGCCCAATCTGCTTGATCTTGTTCCAGCTCTCGCCGATCTTGAGCGAGTAGACCAGCGGCCCGCGCTCCACGGCGAGCGAGTTATTGAACCAGGTGGAGGTGCGCACGGCCATCGGAAAGCGAAGTTCCACCTTGTCGCCCGATTTCCATTCGCGCTCGATGCGCAGGAACTCGCCGGCCTTCACGCCCGCGACGGCCTGCCCATTGACGGTGACGCGCGCCACACCCGCCCACACAGGGATGCGCAGCATCAGCGGGAAGCGGGCGGCGCCTTGCAGCTTGACGGCGAGCGACACGCTCTCGCGGAAGGGATAATCGGTGACTTCGTCGATGGTTACGGTCTTGCCGCCGAGTGTCGTGGTGACTTCGCTGGGGCCGTAGATTACCGCGGCGAGGCCGTCATCGGGTGTGGCCATCCACAGGCTGGCGGCGAGTTTCGGCCAGCCCTGGTGCATGTTGGCGGTACAGCAGCCGAAGTTGGGTTCGAGTCCGAAGATGTTGCTCTCCGGACCATTGGTGGCCCAGCGGCGATTGGAGATCGAGCACATCACCTGATTGGCCTGCTGATCGTATTGATGCGACCACAGGTCGGGACTCAGGGTGGCGGGCAGCGCGTTGTAGGCGATCTTCTCCAGGCGGTCGCCGAGCGCAGCGTCGCCGAGAATCGCTATATCGGTCTCCAGCGAGAACATGGCTTCCACCACGGCGCAAAGCTCGGTACCCTGCGACGGGTCGCGGCCGGCGTAATGCTCGTCGGCGCTGAAGATGCCGTTGGGCTGGCCGTGATGGCGGTCCAGCATGTCGAGCATCTGGTAAAGGCCGGCGCGATCGCCCTTGTCGCCAGTGACCAGCCACCACACGGCGGCGGCCTTCATCGCCATGGCGTTGTTGACGCCGTGCGTGGAGAGGTTGGTCTCGCCGCGCGGCACGCGCTCGGTGGTCTTGAAGTTGGCGAACTGCGCCTCCCAATCGTGGCCCTGGGTATGCAACTTGCGGGCGAGATCGAGCAGCGCGCGGTCGCCGTTGCGATTGTAGAGCCAGAGCACGCTGAGCACTTCGTCGTGCCAGCGGAAGATGGCCCACTCTTTCAGTGGGCGCTCGTCGATGTGCTTCAACTGGTACGCGAAATACTTTTCCATCAGGGGAATCACGCGCGCATCGCCGGAGGCTTCCTGATATTGGACAAGCGCCTTGAGCATCACGTAATTAGGCCACCAGTCAAGATTCTTCACGGGGCCGATGCCGCCATCGGGACGCTGGTTCTGAAGCGTCCACTCCATCCACTTTTTGACCTTCGCAATCAGCGCGGGTTCGCGCGTGAGGTAGGCCAGCGGCACCAGGCCATCCAGGTAATAGGGGCCGCGCTCCCAGCCTTCGCCAGTGCCGCCGAGCCACGCGCTCTGCGGGCCGAGGTCGGGCCAGAACTCGTCGAGATGGCCGCTGAGTCCCTTGGCCTGAAGGCGTAACTGATCGAGCAGCCAGCCCTTGGGCATTACGCTGCCGAGCGGCAGCGCATTGAACGCGTTCGCCTGCAGCGGGGCGCGATTGGCGACGGGTGCGCCGGCCGCATGTGTGCCGGGAATCACGGTCACCGCGATTGCAACGAACGATAATAGAGATCGGATGCTCATTGCTTCCAGTGTGCTAATCTCGTAACCCAAGCGCAAGGAGACCATGCCGTCCAGCGACCTGCGATACCAATCCGGCTTCGGCAACGAGTTCGCCACAGAGGCGGTTGCCGGGGCGCTTCCCGTGGGACAGAACTCGCCGCAGCAGGCGCCCTTGGGCCTGTATGCGGAGCAACTCAGCGGCAGCCCTTTCACCGCACCGCGCGCCGCCAACAAGCGCACCTGGACCTATCGCATACGCCCCAGCGTGACTCACCGTCCCTTCATCGAGCACCCTGGCGGACTGGTGCGCGGCGGTCCCTTCGACGAACTGCCCACGCCGCCCAATCAGATGCGCTGGGACCCGTTTCCCATCCCCGAGACAGCCACCGATTTCGTCGATGGCCTGGTGACGATCGCGGGCAGCGGCGATCCGTCCACGCAGACCGGTGTTGCGGTCCACGTGTACGCGGCCAATGCGAGTATGCAGGGGCGCTACTTCTACAATGCGGATGGCGAACTGCTACTGGTGCCGCAGCAGGGGCGGACACGCATCGCGACGGAGTTGGGCGTAATCGACGCGGCGCCGGGCGAGATTTGCGTGATCCCTCGCGGCATCAAATTCAAGGTGGAATTGCCGGAGGGCGCATCGCGCGGCTACGTGTGCGAGTGCTATGGCGCACCGTTCCGCCTGCCCGAGTTGGGCGCGATCGGGGCCAACGGGTTGGCCAATGCGCGCGATTTTCTGACGCCAGTGGCGGCGTTCGAGGATATCGACGCGGAGTGCACGATCGTCGCCAAATTTCTGGGCAAGCTGTGGGTGGCGGAGATCGACCACTCGCCGCTCGACGTCGTCGCGTGGCACGGCAATTACGCGCCCTACAAGTACGACCTGGCACGTTTCAACTGCATCAACACGGTGTCGTTCGACCACCCCGATCCCTCCATCTACACGGTGTTGACGTCCCCCTCGGGAGTGGACTTCGCGATCTTCCCGCCGCGATGGCTGGTGGCGGAACATACGTTCCGTCCGCCGTGGTTCCATCGCAACCTGATGAACGAATTCATGGGGCTGATCTTCGGCGTGTACGATGCGAAGGCCGAGGGCTTTCTGCCTGGCGGCGCCAGCCTGCACAACTGCATGTCGGGACACGGTCCCGATGCCGAGACCTATGAGCGCGCGTGCATCGCCGAGTTGAAGCCGCACTATCTGAAGGACACGCTGGCCTTCATGTTCGAGACCCAACTGGTGCTGCGACCCACGCGCTTCGCACTGGAGAGCCGCATCCTGCAGCACGAGTACTTCGAGTGCTGGCAGGGCTTGAAGAAGCGCTTTCAACAGCCATGACGGAAGGTTTGCGCACCCTGCTGGCAGGGTTGATCGATTACGCCGGTTTGTTCCCGCCCGCTTCGCTGGAGATGGCGGAGGCGCGACGAAATTACGTGTCGTACGCGGCGGGCGAGCACGCCTGGGCGCTGGGACGCTTCGTCGTGCCGGCAGCGCGGCTCGATGAAGTGGACCCGGCGTGGAAGTGTAGCGTGATCGGCATGCCCAAGCGCGTAGTGGACTCGTGCGAGATCAAGGTGGACCGCGCGAGCGACGTGCCCGCGCTGTTTCCTGGCGTGATGCCGGGCGTGGTCGCGTACTACGAGATGCCCATCACGGAAGACCCCGCGCCGCTCGCAGGCGCCACGGGGCGCGCCAAGGTGCGTACCGGCGGCCTCACGGCGGCAGCGTTCCCGTCCGACGCGGCGCTGGCGGGCTTTATGGCGCGCTGCGCGGCGGCGAAAGTTCCCTTCAAGGCGACGGCGGGACTGCATCATCCTCTGCGCAGCGTGCAGCGGTGCACGTATGCCGCGGACAGTCCGTCGGCCCTGATGCACGGCTTCGTCAATGTGTTCGTGGCGGCAGCGAGCCTGTGGCACGGCGGTACCGAAGCCGAGGCTGCGGCGACCTTGGAAGAGCAATCGGCGAGCGCCTTCGCATGGGACGATGCGGGCGTGGCCTGGCACGGACAGGGGCTCACTGTGGAACAACTGCGCGCCGCGCGCGAACAGTTCGCCATCAGCTTCGGCTCGTGCTCTTTCGAGGAACCGGTGCGCGACCTGCAGCAACTCGGATGGTTATGACGGCTGCCGACTTCCCTATCGAAAACCTGCCCTACGGAGTCTTCCGCCGCGAGGGCGCTGCCGCCAGAATCGGGGTCGCGATTGGCGATCGGATATTGGACCTGCGCACCGCGGCGGGCGCCGGACTGTTCGATGGCTTGCCGAAAGCAACCCGAGAGGCCTGCGCGACGGAGACGCTGAACGCGCTCATGGCACTGACGCCGGCGCACTGGCATGCCTTGCGCGCGCGGCTCACGGAATTGGTGGCCTCCGCGGACGCGGCGCAGAACATGGTCGCGATGCGCGAGGTGACGATGCTGATGCCGGTGGCGATCGGCGACTACACGGATTTCTACGCGTCGCTATATCACGCGCGCAATGTGGGCAGCCTGTTTCGCCCCGACAATCCGCTGCTGCCGAATTACAAGCACGTGCCGATCGGCTATCACGGGCGTGCGTCGTCGATCGTGGTGAGCGGCACGCCGGTGCGTCGGCCGCAGGGTCAGGCGATGACGCCGGGCGCGGAGGCTCCACGCTTCGGACCCACGCAGGCATTGGACTACGAACTCGAAGCGGGCTTCTTCATCGGCACCGGCAACGCGATGAGCGAGCCTATCGAGATGGCGCGCGCCGCGGACCATGTGTTCGGCATGTGCCTGCTCAACGACTGGTCGGCGAGGGACGTGCAGGCGTGGGAATACCAGCCGCTGGGGCCGTTCCTGGGGAAGAGCTTCGCGACCAGCATCTCGCCGTGGGTGGTGCCGATGGAAGCGCTGGCGCCGTACCGCGTTCCGCGCTTCGCGCGTGAGGCGGGCGACCCCGTGCCGCTGCCGTACCTCACGGACGCGGACGACCTGGAACGCGGCGCGCTCGACGTGACGCTGGAGGTCCACGTGAGCACCGCGCAGATGCGTGCCACGGGCATGCCGCCAATGCGCTTGAGCCATGGCAATCTGAAGGACCTCTACTGGACCATCGCGCAGATGGTGGCGCACCACACCAGCAACGGGTGCAATCTGCGACCGGGGGATCTGCTGGCGACGGGGACAGTGTCGGGCGAGGCCAAAGAGGCGCGCGGGTGCCTGCTGGAAATCACCAGGCGCGGGGCGGAACCCGTGACGCTGCCGACCGGTGAGACGCGCAAGTTCCTGGAGGATGGCGACGAGGTCACGCTGCGCGGCTTCTGCGAGCGCGAGGGATTGCCGCGCCTTGGGATTGGCGAGTGCACGGGACTGGTGGTCGGTTCTTAAACAGGGAGAATGGGAATATGGAAAAGCGCAGAATCGGCTCGCTCGACGTGACCGTGGTGGGCCTGGGCTGTAACAACTTCGGCTGGCGCATCGACGCCGCGGCGACGGCGCGCGTGGTGGACGCGGCCTTGGATGCCGGCATCAACTTTCTGGATACGGCGGACAGCTACGGTCCCAGGCAGAGCGAGGAGTTCCTGGGCCAGGCGCTGAAAGGCCGTTGGGACCGCGTGGTGCTCGCCACCAAATTCGGCAGTAAGCTCGATGACCAGCATCAGGGCGCCAAGCCCGACTACGTGCGCAGCGCGGTGGAAGATTCGCTGCGGCGGCTGGGCACAGATCGCATCGACCTGTACCAACTCCATCGCCCGGACGCGGCCACGCCGATCGGCGAAACATTGGCGGCACTGGATGGCCTGGTGAAGGCGGGAAAAGTACGCGAGATCGGTTGCTCGAATTTTTCCGTGGAGCAGGTCCGCGAGGCCGAGGACGCGGTGCAAGCCGGCGCGGCCCGCTTCATCAGCGTGCAGAACGAATACAGCCTGACGCATCGCGACGCTGAGAAGGAGGTGCTTCCCGAGTGCATCCGCCGCAGCCTGGCCTTTCTCCCCTACTTCCCCTTGGCCAACGGGCTACTGACCGGCAAATATCGAGCCGGAGAGCCGCTACCCGCGGGCAGTCGCGGCGAGACCGGCTGGGGGCCGAAGGTCTTCACGGAAGAAAACCTCCGCGTTGCCGACCGTCTGCGCGAGTTCGCGGAGAGCCGCGGGCACTCGCTGCTGCAACTCGCATTTTCATGGCTGGCATCTAGGCCCGCCGTGGCGTCGGTGATCGCCGGCGCGAAGAGCGAGCAACAGGCGCAGGCCAACGCGCGCGCGGCGGATTGGAAGCTCACGGAAGGCGAGTTGACGGAAGTGGATGGCATCGTAGCACGCGCAGGCAAGCCCGCGTAGGCGCCGCGCGCTACCGCCCCCCGCCCACATCGAGGGCGCAGAAAATCGAGCTTTCGAGTTTGACACCTACAGTCTACGTCATGAGACGGTGATACGATGTGGAGCACGATGAAGACCCGCTTCACCCGCCGCGCCGCCATGCAGGCAATAGGCACGAGCGCTCTTGCCGGGCAGACCGTACAGACTCCGGTCGCAACCGCGCCCAAAGAGCCTTCCATGCAATTGGGCGCTTTCTCCATCAGCCTGACCGTCAAAAACCTGGCAGCTTCGAGAAAGTTCTACGAGCAGCTCGGTTTCAAGGAGTTCGGCGGCAATGCCGCCAAGAACTGGCTGATCATGAAAAACGGGGATGCCATCATCGGCTTGTTTCAGGGCGTGTTCGAGAAGAACATTCTGACTTTCAATCCGGGCTGGGACAGCAACGCCAAAAAGCTGCCTGCGTTTACCGACGTGCGAGAACTGCAGCGGCGGTTGAAGGCGCAAGGAGTGAAGCTGGTCAGCGCGGCGGACGAGAGCACAACGGGCCCGGCGAGCCTGATCGCGGTTGACCCGGACGGCAATCCGATTCTGCTGGATCAGCACGTCTGAGCGCTCGGCGCTTCAGTCCGGCAAGGCTTCGAAGGAGAGTCGCAGGAAAGAGCGCGGCTGAAATTCGATGCGCACCGGGACCACGGATCCCGGCGTGTTTTCCAGCCACACACGGAACGCGGTGCGGACGCCAGTGCGCTGGTTTCGGATTGAGCCCTTGATCGCAAGCAGATGGTCTGCCCGCTGCGGCGCGGCGAGTTCGAGCAGGTACTCCTGCTCGTTGTAGACGTAGGCGCCGGAGCACTTCGCACGCTGCTGGAGCAGAGCTTCGAGTTGGAACAGGAAGGTGGGCGGCTGCTGCCCCGGCCACTTGGGCCAGGCGTTTTCGCGCCACACGGAGGCGGCGGAGAACGCTGCCTGAGATTTTTCGATAAGGGCGTGGTCAGACCACGCGGCGTCCGAGCGGAATTCGAAGTGCGCCAGCGCGCTGCGGCTTCGCCCAACGGAATGGCGTCCATGTACGGCCGCAAACAGGCTGTGGGCTCCGGGCGAGGTGTCCACCGATTTGCGCGCGCTCTCCAGACTCTCTTCGGGTGAGGATGTCATGACGCCAAAGTACTCGGTCTCGGTGGGCGCTGCGCCGGCGACGCGGGAAATCTCACGCATCCAACCCAGGCGGGCGAGGCCGTGGGCGCGCTTGGGGTCGGAACCGGCGGCGAAGAAGAGGGTGCGACTTGCCAGCGGGCCCTCGCCGGCCTCTTCGATAGATACCTGCCCTGTGCCGACGCCGGGGCGCTTGAAGATGGGGAGGCCGAGCAGCAGGATGACGGCATCGGCGCGATAGCGTTTGAGTACCGATGGAGTGGATGCAACCGCGGGACGCGGGCCGAAGAAGAGAGCCATCATCCATCCCGCAAATCTTCGCCTGGAGTAGTCCATGCGCGCCTCTCTCTTAAGTATGGACCACCCTGGATCTCGAAACTATTTCGGGCGCCTGGTGGCACAGACGTGATGCGTGACTGACGACTGAAGAAGGCGTGGCTGTGCTAGTCTTACTTCGACCAGGGCGGCACGATGCCATTCATCCGGGCGTAGGCGATCGACTGGCCCATGTGCTCGTGATTGTGTACCAGAACCCGGAGGTACACATTCTCCACATTGGAATCCTGGCCGAAAAATTTCACCGGCTTCTTGAATTCCGATTTCGGATAGCTAGCTTTGACGGCGTCGAAAGAGTCCTTCAGCCAGCCAACCACGGCGGCCTTATCCTTCACATCCTTCTCCGTGGTCTGCGAGAACTTCGGCGCATTTTCGAGCTTCACTCCCGCCTGGTTCAACAGAAAGTAGTTGCCCACCGCGATATGCATGTAGACTTCGCTGATGCTGCGCACACCGGGCGCGGGACGCCACGCGAATTTCTCCGCCGGCGTGGCATCGGCCAGTTGCAGAATCTGGCGTGAGGAGTGGCCAAACTCCGGCAGGTAACCCTGACCGGCACCGGGTCCATCGTTCTGTGCCCAGGCCAGCAGGCCGGCCGCGATCGGCACGAGTATCAGGCGTGTTCGATTCATGACTGCTCCGTTATGTAAACAGGCCAGGGAGACGCTTGTCGGTATCTCCGAAGCGATCCAGTTTCACACCCATGCGATCCATCATCGAAAGATAGAGGCTGCAGGCGCGCCGATTGTCGTTGCCCTTATCGAGGTAATCCAGGACGCGGCCGGTCTGCATCGCGCCGCCCGCCTTGCCTGCCATGATGATCGGCATCTGGTCGGCGCCGTGCAAGTCGCCATCGTAGAGGCTGGAGGCGAACATCAGCATCGAATTATCCAGCAGCGACTGGCCGCCTTCATCGATCTGCTTCATGCGCTGCACGATGTAAGTGAGCTGCTGCATGTGGAACTGATTGGTCTTCAGGTACATCGCTTTGGTAGCGGCCGTCTTGCCGTGTGTGAGGTCGAGATGCAACGCGCCGCGCACGCCGTCGACGAACTTGAAATTCATCTGCGAGAGGTCATTGTTCAACATGCAGGTGACGATGCGCGTCTTGTCCATCTGGAAGGCGAGCACGATCAGGTCGAGCATGAGCTTCATGTGCTCGGGCGGATTCTGCGGCAACTCGTCGGAGGGTCGCGGCATGTTGGGCTGCTGGAGCGTGGGACGCCACCCTTCGAGCAATTCCTGTTTGCCGGCGCGATCGATGCGCTTTTCGATATCGCGCACGGATTCCAGATATTCGTCCAATTTCCTGCGGTCGCCGTTACTGATCTTCGGCTGCAGGTCGCGGGTTTCCTGAAGCACCGCGTCGAGCACGCTGCGGTCGAGTTTCCGGCCCTTGCCATCGCCCACCAATTGGTCGAAGGTTCGCGCCGGGTAGATTTCCTTGGAAGCTGGTTTGGTCGCCGACATCCAGGAGATCGCCGAACCATACAGCATGGAGAGCCCATCTTCCAGCCGCAGTTCATTGGGCTCGATGCCGAGCGCGAGACTCGGCACGACGGTCTCGTGGCCCCGGTGCTGCGCCATCACCTGGTCCATGGTGGCGCCCACGCGAATGTCGTTCGGGTCCAGGCTCACCTTCACGCCGGAGAGCATGTTCATGCGGCCCAGGTGAGGACTGGTGGAGACCAGGGCAGTCTGATGGTAGAGGCCCTTGATGAACACCATGTCCTCGCGGATAGGTGCAAGCGGAGCCGCCGCCGGTCCCAGTTCCATAGCGGCGCCGCTACCCTTGGCCCACCAATTTTGGGTATCGACGCCGTTGGAGAAGTAGATGCACGCGAAGCGCAGGGGCGGCTTGTTGGCCGCCGCGGCCGCGGCAGGCGCGGCGTCCTGGGCGAACAGGGGCAGCGATTCCAGCCACGGGAGGGCGAGCGCCACACCGGCGCCGCGCAGGAAATGCCGCCGCGAACTGGATCCGGCGGTCGAAGTGTTCTGGCTCTTTTTCATCGTGCACCTGCTTGTGATTTGGTTGAATTGACGGCCGCTACCGCGGCGGTTTTCACTGGCGATGGCGCCGGGGCGTCGTCGCGGCCTGCATGATTGCGGAACTGGCGGCTGGCGACAATTTCCGCCACAAACTGCGAGAACGTCGCGTTGTTGCCAGTGGCGGCCATACGGTCGATCAGCAACTGGTCGGAGGCCTGCACCGTGCGGCCGAGCGCGTAGCCCACCATCTTGGTGGCCATGGTGCGTCGCAGTTGATCTTCCTTACCCTTGAGGTAGCCGAGCAGGCCATCGATGCCGGCGATCTCTGTCTTATCGGAGAGCACGCCTTGATCGTCGATAGGCTTGCCATCGGAATAAGTCTGGCGCCAGCGGCCGGTGGAATCGTAGTGTTCCAGCGGGAAGCCGAGCGGATCGATGCGCACGTGGCAACCAGCGCAACTGGGATTGCGCTTGTGCGCTTCCAGCGTCTGACGCAGCGTGAGTTCGCCGAAGCCCTTTTCGTCTTCCGGAATTTTGCCCACGTTGGCCGGCGGCGGCGGCACGGGAGTCCCGAGTACACGGCGCAGCACCCAATCGCCGCGTTTCACGGGGCTCGTTCGCAGAGGCGCCGAAGTGGCGGTGAGGATGGCGCCGAGGCGCAGCAGACCGCCGCGGTGGAACTGTCCGGCACCCTCCACGAGTTCGACCGCGCCCTTCGACGCAACGTCTTTCTTCACGCCGTAGAATTTGGCCAGCGGCTGATTGAGGAAGCCATAGTCGGCGAACAAGACATCGCGGACCGGACGGTCCTTGCGGATCACGTATTCGAAGAACGAGACGGCCTCGTCGTACATGGAGCTTTTGACTTCGTCGGTGAACTCGGGGAAGCGCGCGGTATCCACGCCGCGGAACTGATCGAAGTGGTAGAAGCCCAGCCACTGCCCGAAGAATTCGGTGGAGAGGCGGCGAGCTTTGGGGTCGGCAAGCATACGCTTCACTTGCGCGCGCAGTCGCTGCGGGTCGCTGAGTTCCCCGGCGGCGGCGGCTCGCTGCAGTTCGGAATCGGGAATCGAGGACCACAGGAAGAAGCTCAGGCGGCTGGCCATGTCCCAGTTGCCGAGCGGGCGAGCCGCAGCGGTTTCCACCGGCTGCTCGACGCGGTACAGGAACGCCGGGGAGACCAGGATGCGTGTGATCAAGGCGCGTATGGCCTTTTCGTGATCGCCTTCGGTAGTGATGGCCTTATCGTAGAAAGTGCGCAGGCCCTGCTTCTCCTTTTCGGAGAGCGCGTGCCGCCAGGCATTGGCTGCGAACTGCAGGCAATCGGCGACGTGACGCGGGCGGGCGGCCGCTTCGGCGGTGCGCACGGCGACGTACTCAGCGTGCAGCGGCGCAATATACCGGCGGGGTTCCGCCGGAAGCGAATCCACCGTGGCTTTATCGAGATCGGCGATGTGTTTGCCCTTGAGATCCAGGTTGTAATGCAGGGCGAGCAGGCGCAGGTAGTTGTCGTGGTACGAGAAGGACGACTTGAGATCATTCCAAGCAAAATTGAGGCGCGCGCGCGTGGCGTCATCCACAATGTGTTCCACGACGAAACGGTCGTCGCGAATATACTTCACGTCGTTGACGAAGGCGTCGTGCTCGGGAGTATTGTACGTGCTGTCAAAGGGTTCGGGAACGGGGTCCTTGTCGGCGGGCGTGGGCTCGCTGTTGGAATTCGGCGGCAGGATGCTGGCGAACTCCAAAACTCCGGCCTTGAATTTGCGGTAGCCGGCGCTATCCGGATCGCCTACGATGGCGCGCGTCGGAATGCCGCGCGGGCCTTCCTCGCGATCGCTCAGCGTGATGCGGAAGACCTGATCGCGATCGGCGCCCACGGCGGCGTCCACCATAAAGTCGGCGAGCGTGGAGCCGTCGGGCACCACGAGTTCGAAGGCCACGGAGCCCTCGGTGGCGAAATCGTCGGGGCCAATCTGGCTGCCATCGGGACTGTGGCCGAAATTGAGGCGCTTGGCGGTCTCCTCACTGACGGCGGCGCGCAGGGGCACGCGCGGCATGACCGGTTGGAATCCGCGGCCACCACCGGCGGGCAGCGCGGCGGCGGTCTGTCCGGCGCCTGCTCCATTGTTGGGCTGAACAGTATTCGCCTGAACGGCAGCGGCGGGTGGGACTGCGGCGCCGCCGGCGGTCTGCGTACCGGGGTTGCGTCCTCCGCGACCGCCAGGAGCACCGGCAGCGCGGAAGCCCACGCTCGGACTGCGCCAGACGATCACGGATTTGCCGGGCGCGCTGGGGTTGAGAGCTGCCACATTGAGGAACTGCTTCGGCGGCCCGGTCTGGACTGCGGCGCCGCGCCCAAAGCCGCCTCCGCGACCGGCGCGATTGAAGAGGAAGTGGTGTACGGCTTCGGCCTTCAGGGACTTGTCGTTGAAGACCAGCGGACTTTCATCGCCCGCGCCGCCGGCAGCCACGTCGCCCCGGCCGAAGAGCCAGCTGGGCCACGTAGTGAGGTACTTCTGAATATCTTCGCAGCCGAGTCTCGCCGCGGCCGCGGTGATATTGGGATCGGCGCCGCTCGGCGCCGGCAGTTTGCGCCATCGCCCAGCCATTTCCGAAGAGGGGAAGCCGAGTCCCGAGTGATTGACCACGTCCCAGATGTGCTGGCTGAATTTCAGGCCGACGCCTTCGCGCGCGGCCAGTTCTTTGAGCGTGGCATTGGGTTCTCCCATGGCGGCGCGATGCTTGAACCGCCATGCCACATAGAAAGCCTTGCCATATTTTTCAAGGCCGAACGGAATGCCGCCTTCGCCCGACACGGTACGGAAACCTTCCTTGGCGTAGATGCCGCGGATCCGCGTGATGGCGGACATTTCGAAGCCCGTCTTGCCCGGGTCCACGTAGAATTCCACCGGACCGCTGCCGATCACCGCGTGATTGGCAATCTTCTTGGCGGCCGCGAGGTAGCGCTCCAGGTTGGCGTCCTGCATGAACTGCACATCGCCGAAATTGGTGAAGCCTTCGCCGCCGGCGGAATCGCTGGAGGCCTCGATGCCGGTATCCGGATCGATCCCGGTGAGGTCGTGAATCGCGTAGGCGTACTCCCCACTGGTGAGGCGGCGGACCGTAACGCGGCCCGGGTCGCCATCGTGCTTCTTGAAGTAGGTGGCGAGTTCGGTGCGAATCCACTTGGCGGCCTGCTCCCGCTCGTTGTCCGCGGGCTGCGGCATGCCCTTGGGCGGCATACGGCGCTCTTCCAGCACCCCCGCGACCTTACCCCAGATGGCGTAGCTTTCGCCCACGGAGGCTTGCGCCGTCAATTGCTGCAGGTTGACGCCGCCCATGGGCGACGCACCGGCGTGGCATTGCACACAGTACTTGTTGACCAGGGCTGACGCGTTCGGTTGAGGCTCCTCCGCGCCGCGCAGATTGCTGCCGAGGAAGGCGGCGAAAAGTGCGCTGACACACAACAGAAGCGCAACCTGGCGCCTTTTGACCCCTCTTGTAAACTCTCGCATCCGGGGAGACTTCATAAGATAGTGGTGTTATTCTACGCCCGCAGGTTACCCATGTCCAATGCCATCCGGGAGATGGCATTGGCTGATTTTGCGCTTATGCCAGGTCCGCGGGGCGTATCGGCAACCGCCTGATACGTTTACCAGTCGCCTTGAAGATGGCGTTGCAGACCGCCGGCGCGATGCCGGGCGTGCTGGCTTCGCCCACTCCGCCCGAGGCACTCTGGCTGTTGACGATATGGACTTCCACCACGGGCATTTCGTCGATGCGAAGCATGTCGTACTGGTGGAAATTGCTCTGCTGCACGCGGCCCTTATCGATGGTGATGCCGCCCTTCAGCGCCGCGGCCAGCCCGAAGACGATGCCGCTCTGCATCTGCTGCTCGAGAATCGCCGGGTTGACGACGCGGCCGCAATCCACCGCGCAGACCACTTTGTGGATCTTGAGCTTGCCGCCGGTCACAGAAACTTCGGCCACCTGCGCGGTGAAGCTGCCAATGTTGTTGACCAGCGAGACCCCGCGCGCGCGACCGGCGGCAAGCGGCTTGCCCCAGCCCGATTTCTCGGCGACAAGTTCCAGCACGCCGAGCATGCGCGGCGATTTAGCGAGTAGGCGCCGTCGTACTTCGACCGGGTCTTTATTGCCCGCGGCGGCCATTTCGTCCAGGAAGCTCTCGGCGAAAAATGTGTTCTGCGAGTACCCCACACTGCGCCAGTAGCTGACCGGGATGCCAGCCTCGATGGCGTGATAATCCACCAGCATGTGGGGCATCTCGTAGACCACATCGGCGACCCCTTCCACGCCGACGCGGGAAAGTCCATTTCGCACTCCGCCGAAGGGCGGGCAGGCGATGCGGCTGGTGAGGGCGAGCGGCCAGCCATCGCTATCCAGCGCCCCGGCAAAGCGCGTGTAGGAGGCGGGGCGGTAGAGATCCTGCTGCAAATCGTCCTCGCGCGACCAGGTGAGTTTGATCGGGACCCCAACAGCCTTGGAGACTTCCACGGCTTCGCCGATGTAATCGGCGGCGGCGCGGCGGCCGAAGCCTCCGCCCATGTAGAGGGTGTGGACGTCGATCTTCTCAGGCGGAAGTCCCGTGACTTGGGCTGCGATTCCGGCTGCAGCGCTTTGTCCCTGGGTGGACGCCCAGACGGAGCAGTGATCGGGCTTCACGTCGGCGGTGCAATTGAGCGGCTCCATGGGAGCGTGGGCAAGGAAGGGCACCTCGTAATCGGCTTCGATTTTGCGCGCGGCGGCGGCGATTGCGGCGGGTGCGTCGCCATCCTTCCGTGCCACGGCGCCGGGCTGCTGCATCTTCTCCTGGAAGATCTTAGTGAGCGCCGGGGTGCTCATGGCGGCCACGGGACCTTCGTCCCACTGGACGTCGAGCACGCGTCGCCCCTGCATCGCACTCCAGGTATTATCGGCGTACACGGCGATGCCGTTAGAGATCTGCACGACGCCCTTCACGCCGGCCACGGCCTTCGCCTTGGAGGAGTCGAAACTCTTGACCTTGCCGCCAAAAACGGGACAGCGGGTGACTACCGCGTAAAGCATCCCTGGCAGGCGGACATCCATGCCGAACTGCGCGCTGCCATCGACTTTGGCCGGCGTGTCGAGGCGCTTGAGGGGTTTGCCGATCAGGCGGTACTGCGCGGGATCCTTGAGCGCCGGGGAGGCGGGAGGCGTGAGTTTGGAAGCGGCATCCGCCAGACTGCCATAGGTCAGGCGCGCCTTGCTGGCGGTGTTGACAACGGCGTTATTCTCGGCGCGGCAAGCGTTGGACGCGACGCCCCACTGAGCGGCGGCAGCCTGCACCAGCATCTCGCGGGCGGCGGCGCCGGCCTTGCGCAGGGAATCGTACGAGGTGCGTACGCTCTGGCTGCCGAAAACTCCCTGCATTGGGCCGAACTCGCGGCTGACGCCGGGGAATTCGGTGCGGACTTTCTTCCAATCGCACTCGAGTTCTTCGGCCAGCAGCATGGAGAGCGAGGTGACGGTCCCCTGCCCCATTTCCGCCTTGTGGATGAACAGGGTCACGGTGTCGTCGGCGCCCACGTGGACGAAGGCGTTGAGCTTGTTGGCGCCGGAGACGGCGGCCTCGGCCTCGGAGGCGAAGCGGAAACTCAGGAGAAGCCCTGAGGCGGCGCCCAGGAAGCCGCGGCGGCTGAGGTTGGGAACGGCGCTCACTTCGCACCTCCCTTGGCACGGAGTTCGGCGGCCAGATGGACGGCGCGGCGAATCGATTGGTAGGTGCCGCAGCGGCAGATGTTATTGCGCATTGCCTCGTCGATATCGGCGTCGGTGGGGTTGGCGGTTTTGGCCAGCAGCGCGGCGGCCGTCATGATCTGGCCGCTCTGGCAATAGCCGCATTGCGGCACGTCCTCAGCGATCCAAGCCTGCTGAATTGGGTTCGTTCGGTCGGGCGACAGGCCCTCGATCGTGGTGACGCTCTTGCCGGCCAGTGTGGAGATCGGCGTCACGCAGGAGCGCACGGGCTGGCCGTTGAGGTGGACGGTGCAGGCGCCGCAGAGCGACATCCCGCAGCCGAATTTCGTGCCGGTCATGCCGAGCGTGTCGCGCAGGACCCATAAAAGCGGCATTGCAGGCGGAACGTCCACCGTCTGCGCTTTGCCATTCAGAGTGAATTTTACTGCTGCCATCCCGACCCTCCTCGGACCGCATCGCTGAGTAGAGTATATCGTCATTGTTGGGCAGGCTTTGGTCCTCGGACACTCCGGGATACGCCGTATACGGTAAGCCCAGTACTTTCATAACCTTCGAATTTAGTACTCCGTTGTCGAAGCAGGATAAATCCGACCACTCTTATGGGAACTTGCTACAAATGTCATTCAACGGCAACATCTTGAGTATGAAATGCACAGAGAGGGATCACATCATCCTGGCCTTTGCCCTGGCGGCAAACGAGAAGAATATCGCGGCGGAAGAGGGGGAAACAGCCAATACGGAGCCCGCGCGGAAGGCAGCGCGGCATGCCGCCGAGATGGCGCGTAATTTCTGCTTCACGCTGCGCAACCGGTTTTTGGATCACTGCCATCAACACGGCTGCTAACCCGGCGGCCTCCGGATCGCGGCACTCGGCCGGAGCGGTGGCCGGTGAGAGGTAAAATAGAATCGTGGAGAAAGTAGTCCGCGTTTTCGACAGCTTTGAAGAAGCCGATGCCGCCGATGCGCTTTCCCGAGTCCAAATGACGCCGCAGCAGCGGGTCGATATCTTCTTCGAGTTGCAGGAACGAGCACACCCCGATGCCTTTAAGCAGGGATTCGCGAGAGTTTATCGAGTGCTTGAACTCGAACGAAGTTGAATACCTTGTGGTCGGGGCGCTCGCCGTGTCGTGGCACCGGTTTCCCCGTTACTCGGAACTTCGCAAGCAGAAACCATCCACCTAAGCTGTAGCCGTAAGATCCTGGCGCTCGATTTGCGGAATGCCATTTCCGCCGTGTCACAATAGGCTCCTTATGGTGCCTACTTCAAATCCGCCGCGCGCCACCTTCGAACAGTGGCGCGTTCTGGCAATGCTGGTCGTCTGCGTCCTGATCAACTACATGGACCGCACCAACCTCTCCGTAGCCGCGACGGATCTGAAGCACGATCTTGGCCTCACTCCCGAACAAATCGGCTTGCTCCTGTCGGCCTTCTTCTGGAGTTACTCGGTCTGCCAGATTCCCGCCGGCTGGCTGCTGGATCGCTTCGACGTCTACCATGTGCTGGCCGCCGGCTTCTTTCTCATGTCGCTGGCCACCGCGATCACAGCATCGGTCGAAGGCTTCGCCCCCCTGTTTGCCCTCCGCTTCTCCGTAGGCATCGGCGCCGCGGTCGCATTTCCGGCATTCTCGAAAATCCTGGCCAGCGATTATCAGGAAGCCCAGCGCGGCAAGGCCAACGCCGCCATCGATCTCGGTACCAAAATCTCCACCCCTGTGACCATGCTCTTTGGCGGCCTGATTGTCGCCCACTCGAATTGGCGCGTGCTCTTTGTCATCCTCGGCCTCGGCGCCATGCTCTGGATCCCGCTCTGGTTCCGCTGGCGCCCGCGAGTCCACGTCGCGCAAGCCAAAGTCGCCGTTGGACCGCCTCCCCCCATGCTCGAATTGCTCCGGCAACGCTCCGTGTGGGGCACCTTCATCGGCCTCTACTGCCTCAACTCCGCCTGGTATTTCCTGATCACCTGGTTTCCGTATTACCTGATCAACGAGCGTCACTTTTCCAAGGACCGCATGGCCGTCCTCGGCTCCCTGCCCTTCTGGCTGCTCGCCGTCTCCACCACGCTTTCCGGCTGGATCGCCGACATGTTGATCGCGCGCGGCGCCAATTCGAGCAAGGTACGCAAGACCTTCCTGGTCACCGGCATGCTCATGTGCACCCTGCTGCTGCCGGCCGCCCTCGTGACCGACGATCGCGTGTCCATCGGCCTCTTCACACTCGCCTGCTTCACCTTTGGCATGACCACTTCGAATCACTGGGGCGTGACCCAGACTCTGGCCGGTCCCGCCGCCGCCGGCAAGTGGACCGGATTGCAGAATGCCTTCGGCAACGTCGCCGGCGTCACCATGCCGTGGATCACCGGCGTCATCGTGCAAAAGACCCACTCTTTTTACTGGGCGTTCGTTTTGGTCGCCGTCCTGGTCGTCGTGGGAGCGATGTCTTATGCGTTTATCGTCGGCCGCATCGAGACCACCCGCTGGCGCACCTGAGTCATGGGGAGTGTAGACTGAAGGAAGACGCGCGTCCAAGATGCCCCGGGTTCCTGGGTCACTTGTCTCCAGAGGCTTGACAGGATGAAGACTGTTTTTCTATTTCTCGTTCTTGCCGTCACCGCGTTTGCTCAACTGCCGCCGGCTACCGGGGACGATTTTACAATTGCAGTTTACAACGACATTCACGTGGACAACGATCCGTTGTCGTGGACGAATGCGGTGGATTGGATGGTCGGCGCCAATGGCCGCGGACCAGCCGGTATAGCCGCCGCCCGGTATTGGAACATCAAGGCCATTGCAGGTGTCGGAGACTACGTGACGGCCTGCAACGATAAATCCTGGAAGCTCTTCCTCGACGGCCTGACCCGTATTAACGCACTCTCGCTCCCTGGCATCTGGCCGCAAGGAAACCACGACATCTGCGCTCCGTACACCGCGACTTTTTCCTCGACCTTGCAGAGCGCCAAAATCGACGTGACTACCCCGAGGGGCCTTGTGCGCCTCGGCCTGATCGGTGTCGGCGTTGGCGACAACATGGACGCAGGGCAGCCTTCCCGAGTGTGGGCGGATGGCGTAATGTCGGCCTCCCAGCCCAATCGACAGTGGATCTTTCTGAGGCACGTTGGGACGGCTGCGCCCTACGCGGCGCCGGGCCCGTACGTATTTCCCAAGGATGGCAACGCCGGATGGTGTTCCAATGACACGCAATGCGCCGGGTACGGCGCACCCGGCCAGACCGGGGTTGAACTGCGCGACAAGTTCTACGCCAAGGAATCCCAAGTTCACTGGGGCGTGCACGGTCACAACGGGTACGTGGCGATGGACAGCCTCACCGCCGACGACGGGCACACCGTAAATGTCACCGGCAACCTGGGAGCCTCCGGCGGAATCCCGGGATGGATCACGCTACTGAAGTTTCGCCCGTCTCACAACGATATCCAGGTCGCGGTCTACCTGAGCTACAACGGCGTGGCAGGCAGCGTTTATTCCGGACCCTTCACCTGGGCGTGGAAGCCGGAGCCGGTGCCCGCTCATCCCAATATTCCAAAAAGGGGCGGCCGGTAGGCCAGCGCCGTGACCGATTGCTGACGCGCGCGGCTCTGATCAAGGCACGAGACCCAATCAGAGCCGCGAGCCCCATTAAGGCCCGCGAGACCCAATCAGAGCCGCGACCGTGAGGGAGCGTTTGCGTCAGGACCGCAAGAAATCAGGCGGCCGCTAGCTAACAGGGTTCCATATCCACACCGACGTCGATGGTGTGATCGCGCCCACCCAGGATGACGCCGCGGACCGGGCTCACGTCACCGTAATCCCTGCCCCAGGACAGCGTGACATGACTCTGCGATGGGATCAGGTTGTTGGTCGGATCCACATCCAGCCACCCTGCGCCCGGGCAATACGCGGACAGCCAGGCGTGCGACACATCCGCGCCGACCAGCCTTTCGCGTCCGGGCGGCGGGTACGTCCGCAAATAGCCACTGACGTAGCGGGCAGACAGGCCTAGCGATCTCAGGCAAGCGATCTGCAATTGAGCGAAGTCCTGACATACTCCACGCCCGAGACGCAGCACCTCTTCCGGCGTGGTCCGCACGGTGGTCGCCTTCGCATCGAAGCGGAAGTCAGTGTGGATCCGGCCCGTCAGGTCGAGTAACGCCTCGGTAAGCGGACGTCCAGGCGGAAAAGACTCGGCGGCATAGTCCGCGAACTCGTCGCCCGGTCTCACGCGTGTAGACTCAAACACGAACTGATAGGCGTCCAGCCCCTCCAGAGTAAGATCGGTGCGCAGTCGCCGGGCTACTTCATCCCAGGGCAGCGAGCGTTCGGGCCAGGGCACGGCGGCGTCATCGATCGCCACGCGGCTACGCGCTTCTATGCACAGTTCGCGATGCGGCTGACGGATGGTAAAGAAAGTAATCAGATTCCCGAAGTAATCCGGACGATGAGTAATTCCGGCAGGCGGTGGCGTGATCACCAACTCATGCGACTCGCAACTGTAGTGGGCCGAAGACCTGGGGGTAAGGCAGGCGACATGATTCCCGACCGAGACAGGTGTCTTGTACTTATACAGCGTCTTATGAACAATTCGGTAAGTCATCCGCCTATGCTGATTGGCAGCGTGTGAGCGTGGTCGAAATGCGTGAACGAAATATTGTTGGCCCAGGAAGGCAGCAGCTTTTGGATATCGCCGAGACAATGATCGAGCCGTAATTGTCCGTCGCGCTCGGCGCTGGGCCGTTCGCCGCCGGGCAGCGGGAATTCCAAGGTCTCCAGATCCTGGCCTCGCAGCAAGGCCAGCGCCTCTTCAATGGCCTGCTGATCGGCCTCCGAATAGCGCGGGAGTTTGCGGTGAAGCTCCGTCAGATGCGCCATCTGAAAAACCAGGGAACGCGGGTTGTCCTCACCCGACATCAACACGTCCAGCACCGCAATGGGTTGTAACGTGGTGAAGTAGCGGGAGCGGTAGGTCATGGAACTGTCGGCCACCTCCAGAATATATTCCAACAGAGGCCAACTCTCCTCATCCAGCCCCGCGGTCACGGTCCGCAAGCGCCTCACCGAATTCATCGCCCGTTCCAGCCTGCGCCCCAGGCTCATAAAGAGCCAGCCGGGCCCGCGGGTTATGTTCTCACGCTCCATGCCGGAAAACGCGGACAGCAGTTCGAGACATCCATTGAGCACGGCCGGGTACTCCGCGAATAGCATGTAATCTTCTGTGCGGCCGGATTCGGCCAGCGCGACAATCAGCCGCGACATATCTCCCGAGAGCCGTTCGCGAACATTTCCGCCCACGCGGTGGACCTCGTTGAGATTCGACGCCAGGCTGTCGGGCCGCTCCACGCTGCACATTAACGATACGAGTTCGTCTTCCAGGTCGCGCGCCGTGGCGGGGCGGTCCTCCGGCAGAGTGCAATGGGCGGAATCGAAACAATCGTGCAGACGAAACAAGCACTCCAGCTCGGCGCGGTTGGCGCGCCGAACCCGCCCGATCAGGCAGCGCAGCAGACGGGCAAGGGATTCCGACCGCTCGGCGTAACGGCCAAGCCAGAAAAGGTGATCCGCGGTGCGGCTAGGCAGATCCGCCGGCGTGTGTTGCAACTGTATCGGGCGGTTCCGGGGACGCAGCATGGTGAAGGGATCTACCGGCCTGTCCCCCAGAACCCAGGCGTCCTTGGTGCGGCCGCCGCGCTGCATGGAGACCACCTCGCCGTCGGCTTCGGCGACACGCACCAGGCCGCCGGGCATGGCAATCCACCCGGAGCCGGTATTCAGCACATAAGTGCGCAGCACCAGGCTGCGCGGATACATGCGTCCCTGGTCCCACACCGGCGCTGTCGATAGCGTGATCTTTTCCTGGGCCACATATTCATAAGGCCGGGCGCGGATCTCCTCGGCGACTCGCTTTTTCTCAGCGCCGGAGAGTCCCGCGCCGAAAATAGGCTCCATGCCGCGCGCTGGAAACGCGGGCTTAACGACCACGCTATCCAGGTTGTTCAGCACCCAATCCAGCGCATAATCCTGACCGCACCACCACGTTGCCACGGACGGCAGCTTGAGGTTTTCGCCCAACAACTTTCTCGACAGGCCGGGTAGAAACGGCATGATGGCGGCGGTTTCAATGACCCCGCTGCCCAGGGCGTTGGCCACCACCACATTCCCGGCGTTGACCGCGTCCACCAACCCGGCAATTCCCAGGAAGGAATCGCTGCGCAGCTCCAGCGGATCGCAGAAACTATCGTCCACGCGGCGCAGAATGACATGCACCTGCTGCAATCCCTCCACGGTCTTTAGGTAAACCTTGCGGTCGCGGACCGTCAGGTCGGGCCCTTCGGCCAGCGTAAAGCCAAGGTAGCGCGCCAGGTACGAATGCTCGAAGTAGGTCTCGTTGTAGGGCCCTGGCGTCAGCAGGACGGCGCGCGGCTGATCGGCCTTCGCCGTCGCAAACAGCACCTCGCGCTGCGTCCGGAAGAAGGAAGCCAGCCGAGTAACATTTGCCATGCGAAACGCTTCCGGCACCACATCCGCCACGATGGTGCGATTCTGCAGCGCGTAGCCGGTTCCGGATGGCGATTGGGTACGGTCGGCAAGAACCCACCACCGGCCGTCGGGCGAGCGCGCCAGGTCCACGCCGAGCAGGTGGAGATGGCCCGACACCGCCACTCCGTTCAGCGGGCGCAGGAACGCGGGGTTGGCAAAAAGCAGCGGCGCCGGTAGGTCGCCGTTCCGAATGAGGTCCCGTGGCCCGTAGATATCGCCCAGGATCAGATTCAGCAGCTCCGCCCGCTGGATGATGCCCTCCTCGATGGCCCGCCATTCCTGAGGAGGAATCAGCAGCGGAATCGGATCGATTGCCAGTGGCCGGTTGGCGCCCTGCGGGTCGCCGTAGACGTTGTAGGTAACGCCATTCTCCAGAATGCGCCGCTCCGCACGCTCCCAGCGGCGCGCCAGTTCATCGGGTCCGAGATCCTTGAGCGAATCGATGAAGGCAGACCAGTGAGGTCGCGGCGTAATCCCGTCCGGGGCGAACTCGTTGTACGTCGCCGGGTCGGGCAAAGGCATCTGAAGGAGGTCAGGGCTCACAGAAAGCGGCTCCCCACGTTTGGAACTGAGCTTAACACGATTGAATGCGCGGTTTGTCGAAGATACCACCACGCCGTACCAGCGTCTCGTACCAGCGTTCGGAGCCTTGCGGACGAACGTGTTACACTCACTTTCACGGACCTCACGAGACACCGCCAGAGTCAGGATGTCGTCGCAGGAATCGCCCTGTAGCGAGCCGGTTCGCAAGCCCGCAAGTCCAAGGAAACTACCGCCGCCTATGGCGATTCAAGTCGCACTCAATCACAAGACCCAGTATCGGTATGACCGCCTGGTGGAGCTCGGACCTCAAATTGTCCGCCTGCGGCCCGCGCCGCACTGCCGCACGACGATCTTGTCTTATTCGCTCAAGATTCATCCCGCGAAACACTTTCTGAACTGGCAGCAGGACCCGCAATCCAACTATCTGGCGCGTCTCGTCTTTACGGAACCGACCACCGAATTCTCCGTGGAAGTGGACCTGGTTGCCGAAATGGCGATCTTCAATCCCTTCGATTTTTTTCTGGAATCCTACGCGGAGACGTTCCCTTTCACCTACGACGCGGCAACCGCCCGCGACCTCCGTCCGTATCTGGAAACCGAAACCCTCCCGCCGCAGCTCCAACAGTGGCTTTCCACCGTCTCCCGGGAAAAGACGCGCACCATTGATTTCCTGATCGGCCTGAACCAACGGCTACAGCAGGAGATCGGCTATGTGATCCGTACCGAACCCGGGGTACAAAGCTGCGAAGAGACGCTGACTCTCGGCACCGGTTCATGCCGCGACTCCGCCTGGCTCCTGGTCCAGATTCTACGCAATCTGGGGCTCGGCGCACGCTTTGTTTCCGGCTATCTGATTCAATTGGTTCCCGACGTGAAACCGCTCGAGGGACCGGCCGGCGCAGCCACAGATTTCACAGACCTCCACGCCTGGACCGAAGTCTATCTCCC